>DBWO01000025.1:1803-13982 GCA_002309055.1 Ruminococcaceae bacterium UBA1236 | reverse complement strand
CCGAGATCAGCGCCGAACCCTGCCTCAGTAACAGTGTAGTCGCCCATCTTGAGAGCGAGCTTCGTTGCCATAACTGAGTTACAGCCGTGAGCAATATTAGCGAACGGACCGCCGTGTACAAAAGCGGGAGTGCCTTCAAGGGTCTGTACAAGGTTGGGTTTGAGAGCGTCTTTAAGAAGAGCTGTCATTGCGCCTACCGCCTTGAGGTCACCCGCGGTAACGGGCTTGTCGTCATAGGTGTAGCCGACAATAATTCTCGAAAGCCTCTCTTTAAGGTCGGTGATTGATGAAGCGAGGCAGAAGACAGCCATAATTTCGCTCGCGACGGTGATGTCGTAGCCGTCCTCTCTCGGTGTGCCGTTTGCTTTGCCGCCGAGGCCGTCGGTAATGAAACGAAGCTGTCTGTCGTTCATATCAACGCAGCGCTTCCATGTGATTTTTCTCACATCAATGCCGAGACTGTTGCCCTGCTGAATGTGGTTATCGAGCATTGCGGCAAGCAGATTGTTGGCAGCGCCGATTGCGTGGAAGTCACCTGTGAAGTGGAGGTTAATGTCTTCCATAGGCACAACCTGTGCGTATCCGCCGCCGGCCGCTCCGCCTTTAACGCCGAAAACGGGGCCGAGTGAGGGCTCTCTGAGAGCAACGGTAACATCCTTGCCGATTCTTCTCAGACCGTCCGCAAGACCGATTGTTGTGGTTGTTTTGCCTTCGCCCGCGGGGGTGGGGGTAATAGCGGTCACGAGGATGAGCTTGCCGTCTTTCTTGTCGGTTTCTTTTATAAGCGCGGGGTCGATTTTTGCCTTGTAATTGCCGTACTGCTCAACATATTTGAGGTCTACGTGCGCGGTTTTTGCAACCTCTGTGATGTGTTTCATCTGACATGCCTGAGCAATTTCAATATCTGATAAATAAGCCATTTCTACCTCTCTCCTTTATTTAAAGTATTTCACTGCCGCTTTGAACATACCGATATCATAATTTCCCGGAACATTTTTATAGAGACCTTCGCCCCAGCGTTCGCTGTGACCCATCTTTCCGAATACTCTGCCGTCAGGCGAGGTGATGCCTTCAATTGCATAAACGGAGTTGTTGGGGTTAAAGTGCACATCATAGGTCGCGTTGCCGTCAAGGTCAACATACTGAGTAGCAATCTGACCGTTTGCTGCAAGTTTTTTAACAAGCGCTTCATCCGCGAGGAATCTGCCTTCGCCGTGTGAAATCGGCACTGTGTAGATTTCACCGGGCTCGGTAAGTGAAAGCCAGGGTGATTTATTCGATGCTATTCTTGTTCTGACAAGTCTGCTCTGGTGTCTTGCAATCGTATTGAATGTAAGGGTGGGGCAGGTTTCGTCGGTGTCAATAATCTTGCCGTAGGGCACAAGGCCGAGCTTTATGAGCGCCTGGAAGCCGTTGCAGATACCGCACATAAGTCCGTCTCTGTTGTCAAGCAGGTCTGTAACGCCGTCCTTGATAATGCCGTTTCTGAAGAAGGCGGTTATAAACTTGCCGCTGCCGTCGGGCTCGTCGCCGCCGGAGAATCCTCCGGGGATGAATATCATCTGAGCGTCCTTAAGCTCATTTGCAAATTTATCAATGCTCTCTTTGATAGCCGAGGAAGTAAGGTTCCTGATAACTATTATTTCGGGATCCGCTCCCGCGTCTCTCATAACTTTGGCGGAGTCATATTCGCAGTTTGTGCCGGGGAATGCGGGTATGAGCACCTTGGGTTTTGCAGTCTTGATTGAGGGCGAAGGATAGGAAGAAGCTTTGAAACTGAAGTTTTCAATCGGAGCTTCTTTTGTGGGAATGTTGCAGGCGTAAACGCTTTCGAGCTTGTTTTCATATATTCCGAACAGCTCGCCGCATTTAACGGATTCACCCGCGTAGGTGATTTCGCATTTATTGGTGACTGTGCCGATAACCGTGCCGCAGTCCGCTTTGCCGTCAATCTCAATTACAAATGAGCCGTATGAGTAGCCGAATATTTCATCAATTGAAAGCGCGCCGGTGAAATCAAAGCCGAAGCCGTTGCCCATGCACATCTTTGCGACCGCTTCCGCTATGCCGCCCATACCGGGTGTGTAGCAGGCGAGCGCCTTGCCGCTTCTCATAAGAGCTGTTACCTTTGAGAATATATCAAGTAGCGAAGCAGTAGCAGGCAGACCGTTTTCATCTTTATCGGGCGTGAGGATTATAACCTCATTGCCCGCTTTTTTGAATTCGGGCGATACAACATTTTTAACTTTGTCGGTTGTTACCGCGAAAGATACAAGGGTGGGGGGCACGTCGAGGTCTTCAAATGAGCCGCTCATTGAGTCCTTGCCGCCGATTGAGCCGATTTTAAGAGCTTCCTGCGCCTTGAACGCGCCGAGAAGAGCGGCGAGGGGTTTGCCCCAGCGTTTACCGTCCTTGCCGGGATGTTCAAAATACTCCTGGAATGTCAGATAAACATCCTTGAATTCCGCGCCCGAAGCGATGAGCTTCGCGACAGATTCGATAACCGCAAGATATGAGCCGTGATAGGGACTCTGTTCGGTAATAAAGGGATTGTAGCCCCATGACATAAGCGAGCAGTCATCCGTGTGCTTCTTTTCAACGGAAATCTTGTGCACCATTGCCTGAATAGGTGTCAGCTGATATTTGCCGCCGAAGGGCATAAGCACTGTGCCTGCGCCTATAGTGGAGTCAAATCTTTCCGAAAGACCTCTCTTTGAGCAGATGTTGAGGTCATTGGCCATCGCTTTGAGATTGTCGGTGAATGTGCCGCTTATTTCTTTGGTTACGGGCTTTGAAGCGGCGGGGGTGATATCTATGTGCTTGTCGGCGCCGTTTGAATTGAGAAATTCGCGGCTTATGTCAACTATCTTTTTGCCGTTCCAGTTCATTGTGAGCCTGGGTTCGGCTTTGACAACAGCAACGGGGCACGCCTGCAGGTTTTCTTCGTCGGCAAGGGCGAGAAATGCGTCAACATTCTCTTTCTCAATGACAACGGCCATTCTTTCCTGTGATTCGCTTATAGCAAGCTCCGTGCCGTCAAGGCCCTCATACTTTTTGGGTACGGCGTTGAGGTTAATCTCAAGGCCGTCGGCAAGCTCGCCTATAGCAACCGATACGCCGCCCGCGCCGAAGTCGTTACAGCGCTTAATCATGCGGCAGGCGTCGCCGTTTCTGAAAAGTCTCTGCAGTTTGCGCTCTTCCGGTGCGTTACCTTTCTGCACCTCGGCGCCGCAGGTTTCAACGGAGTGTGAGGTGTGCGCTTTGGATGAGCCTGTCGCTCCTCCAATGCCGTCACGACCTGTTGAGCCGCCGAGAAGAATAACAACATCGCCGGGGGCGGGCACTTCTCTGCGCACATTCTCCGCGGGAGCGGCCGCTATAACAGCGCCTATTTCCATCCTCTTGGCTTCGTAGCCGGGGTGATAGATTTCATCAACGATACCGGTCGCAAGTCCTATCTGGTTACCGTAAGAGGAATAACCCGCCGCAGCAGCGGTGACTATGCTTCTTTGAGGAAGCTTGCCGGGGATGGTTTCGCTTACGGGTTTTAAGGGGTCGGAAGCGCCGGTTACTCTCATTGCGGCATAGACATAGCTTCTGCCCGAGAGCGGGTCTCTTATTGCTCCGCCGATGCAGGTAGCCGCGCCGCCGAAGGGCTCGATTTCGGTAGGATGGTTGTGTGTTTCGTTTTTGAAGAGAAGGAGCCAGGGCTCTTTTACACCGTCGGCCTCAACTTCGATTTTGACCGTGCAGGCGTTAATCTCTTCGCTTTCATCAAGCTTAGGCAGGAGCCCCTGTGCCTTCAGGTGCCTCACCGCTATTGTAGCAAGGTCCATCAGACATACGGGCTTTGTCCTGCCAAGCTCTTTCCTGACGGCAATGTAGTCATCGTAAGCCTTCTGAAGAAGTTCATCTTCAAATTTTACGGAGTCGATAACGGTCAGGAAAGTCGTATGACGGCAGTGATCCGACCAGTAAGTGTCAATCATTCTGATTTCCGTAATGGTGGGGTCTCTGTCTTCACTTTTGAAATAATTCTGGCAGAATTCTATGTCATCCGCGTCCATAGCGAGGCCGTAGTCGGCAACAAACTGCTCAAGACCGGCTCTGTCGAGCTTTGTGAAGCCGTCGAGCGTGGCAACGCTCTCGGGTATTTCATATTTCATCTTGAGAGTTTCCGGCTTTTCGAGAGAAGCTTCTCTTGCCTCGACGGGGTTGATGACATATTTCTTTATCTGCGCGATATCATCGGGTGTGAGATTGCCGTAAAGCTTATAAACCTTTGCGGATCTTATAAGCGGTCTCTCGCCCTGAGAAATAATCTGTATGCACTGCGCCGCGGAATCTGCCCTCTGATCAAACTGCCCGGGGAGGTATTCAACCGCGAAGGTTACCGAACTGTCGTCGGGAAGGTTTTCCGTCGCAATGTCGAGCTGGGGCTCTGAAAAAACGGTTTTTACCGCGTAATCAAAAAGTTCCTGAGTAATGTTTTCGGCATCATAGCGGTTAAAAAGCCGGATATCCGTAAGCCCTTTTATTCCGAGAAGCTGTACCGCGTCGTTATACAGGGCCTTCGCTTCGTTTGCGAGCCCTTCTCTTTTTTCAACAAATATTCTGTATACCAATTCGCTTACCTCCCGGCCTTGAGCGCTCTTGCGCCTATGTCGCTGCGGCAGTACTTGTTTTCAAACGAAATCATATCCGCGAGTTTGTACGCTCCGTCAATCGCTTCCTCAAGCGAGGGGGCGGTTTTTACAGCGCCGAGTACTCTGCCGCCGCTTGTAAGAAGCTTGCCGTCGCTGAGCTTTGCGCCCGCCACATAGACATTATCCGAAATTTCATCGGGTATTGTTATCTCAAATCCTTTCTCGTATGAGAGGGGATAACCTTTTGAAGCGAGAATAACGCAGCAGGCGTTTTCATTGGCAAACTTAACTTCGGTGTTTTCAAGTGTGCCTTCGGTTGTTGCTTTCATTATCTCAAAAAGGTCGCTTTCAAGCAAGGGAAGCACAACCTGTGTCTCTGGGTCGCCGAAACGGCAGTTATACTCAATAACCTTCGGGCCGTCCGGAGTAATCATAAGGCCAAAGTAAAGGCAGCCCTTGAATGTTCTGCCCTCGGCGTTCATCGCGGCGATGGTGGGCTTGAAAATCTTTTCCATGCATTCATCCGCGACTTCTTTTGTGTAATACGGATTCGGAGCAACCGTACCCATACCGCCGGTGTTGAGGCCCGTGTCGTTGTCGCCGGCTCTCTTGTGATCCATTGAGGAAACCATCGGTTTAACTACCTTGCCGTCTGTAAACGAAAGCACGGAAACCTCGGGACCTGTAAGGAATTCTTCAATAACAATGTTTTCACCGCTTTTGCCGAATGCCTTGTCCTGCATCATGGAGATAACGGCTTTCTTTGCGTCCTCACGGGTTTCTGCAATTATTACGCCTTTACCGAGCGCGAGTCCGTCCGCTTTGACAACAGTAGGAACAGGAGCAGTTTCAAGGTATTCAAGCGCAGAAGCCATATCGGTGAAAACTTCATATTTCGCTGTGGGAATGCCGTATTTTTTCATAAGATTTTTTGAAAACACTTTGCTTCCCTCTATTATTGCCGCTTTTGCTTCAGGGCCGAAGCAGGGGATGCCTTTTGCGTTAAGGGCATCCACACAGCCGAGCACAAGCGGATCATCGGGCGCGACAACTGCGTAGTCGATTTCCTCTTTTACAGCAAAATCAACAATAGCGTCAATGTCGGTCGCTCCGACGGGAACGCAGACGGCGTCCTTCGCTATGCCGCCGTTACCGGGCAGAGCATAGATTTCGGTCACGTCTTTGCTCTCTTTGAGTTTCTTGATGATGGCGTGCTCTCTGCCTCCGCCACCCACTACCATTATTTTCATTATTTACACTCCGGTTATCAGTGATGGAAGAGTCTCATTCCGGTGAAGGCCATTGCCATACCGTATTTGTCACAGCAGTCAATAACAGCGTCATCGCGGATTGAGCCGCCGGGTTCAGCGATGTATTTAACGCCGCTGCGGTATGCTCTCTCGATATTGTCGCTGAAGGGGAAGAAAGCGTCTGAGCCGAGAGCGACATCGGTCTTTGTGGCGAGATATGCTTTTGCCTCTTCATCGGTAAGGGGCTCGGGCTGAGAAGTGAAATACTTCTGCCAGTTGCCGTCCGCGCATACATCTTCTTCGTTCTTGTTGATGTAGCCGTCAATGACATTGTCTCTGTCGGGTCTGCCGATATCCTCTCTGAAGGGGAGGTTCAGAACTTTCTCGTGCTGACGAAGGAACCAGGTGTCCGCCTTTGAGCCTGCAAGACGGGTGCAGTGAATTCTTGACTGCTGTCCCGCGCCAACGCCGATTGCCTGTCCGTCAACAGCGTAGCATACGGAATTGGACTGAGTGTATTTAAGAGTAATAAGTGAAATGATGAGGTCTCGGATTGCGCTTTCGGGCATATCCTTGTTGGCTGTAACAACGTTTGAAAGAAGTTCTCTGTCAATCTTGAAGTTGTTTCTGCCCTGCTCGAAAGTGATGCCGTAAACCTGCTTGCGCTCCACGGGATCGGGAACGAAGTCGGGATCTATCTTAACTACATTGTAGTTGCCTTTTCTCTTTGATTTGAGTATCTCAAGAGCTTCGGGCTCATAGCCGGGAGCTATAACGCCGTCGGAAACTTCTCTCTTGATCATTTTTGCAGTGGTAACGTCGCAAACGTCTGAGAGAGCAACCCAGTCGCCGAATGAGCACATACGGTCCGTGCCTCTTGCTCTTGCGTAAGCGCAGGCGAGGGGAGAATCGTCAAGGCCTTCGATATCGTCAACAAAGCAGGCCTTCTTAAGAGTGTCGGAAAGGGGAATGCCGACAGCCGCAGAGGTGGGGCTTACGTGCTTGAAGGATGTAACCGCGGGAAGGCCGAGGGCTTCTTTAAGCTCTTTTACAAGCTGCCATGAATTGAATGCGTCAAGGAAATTGATATAGCCCGGTCTGCCTGAGAGAATCTCGATGGGCAGGTCGTCGCCGTTAGCCATGAATATTTTGGAAGGCTTCTGATTGGGATTGCAACCGTATTTGAGTTCAAATTCTTTCATTTCTGTTTCCTCCTCAATTGTATTTATTTACAAGTCTGTTTTCTATTTTGCCGCTTTCAAGGTCAACATAGCGCACATAGAGAGAAATCTTGTTATCCTCATTGAGCGCCGCCCAGAGAGTATTTGTGAATTCATCAATATCGTCGGGAATGATGACTCTTTCGGGTTCACCCTGGAAAGTGGGGATAGGGTTGCCGTCGCATACATAGGTGTGAACGAAATGACCGATACCTGCAAGGGGAGCGTAGGAGAAGGTGTACCTGTTGCAGGCGGTGCCTTCTGCATCCGCGCTCTTGAGAATGCTCATATCATAGGTGAAGTTATCCTTGTCAAGAGTGAGCATTGCGCTGATTCTGGGTGTGTAATTTGGCTTGTCGGGTTCAAAATCTCTTGTAGCGAGCGCGCCTGAGAATGAGCCGCCGGCTTTGATGCCCTCATAAACGGTGTCTGTCTGGTCGCCGTTTGTCACGATGAGCTTGTTGCCGAGTGTACGGATAGCCGCATAGATGATGAGACTGGGGTCTTCAACCTTTGAAGCGTCATAGGGCTCGGTGAAAACTTCTCCGTCTTTCTCGGTGAATATGCGGTTTCTGCTGTTGGCGCTTCTGCCCATAATGAAGTAGGCGGCTACTGCCTTTTTGCCGTCCTTTGACTTGCCCGCGACGATTCCTCTGCCTACATAGGAATTGTCTTTGATGAGCTCGCCGATGTCGTTTACCTTGTAGATATCCATTTCATTACCTCCAAATGAAATTATTTGATTATTTCACTGCAGACTTTTTCAACTGCCGCAGGCAGGATTTGCCACTCCGCCTGCTCCATAACTCTTTTCTGAAGCACTTCCGGTGAATCTCCGTCAAGCACTTCAACGGCTTTCTGCATTATGATTTTGCCGCCGTCGGGTATTTCGTTCACAAAATGAACTGTGGCGCCCGTAACCTTGACTCCCTTGGCGAGAGCCGCTTCATGTACCCTGAGGCCGTAGAAGCCCTCTCCGCAGAACGAAGGGATAAGCGAGGGATGAACGTTGATTATCCTGCCTTCAAAATGCCTTGTGAATTCTTCGCTGAGAATAACCATGAAACCTGCAAGCACGATAAGGTCCGTGTTGTTATTATCTATGGTTTCGATTATCGCTTTTTCAAATTCTTTCGCGCCGGGATAATCTTTCTTTAGAATTACGGCAGTAGATACTCCTGCGTTTTTCGCTCTTTCAAGAGCGTATGCGTCCGCTTTGTTTGAGAGCACGAGCGAAACCTCTCCGCTTTTTATTTTGCCGCTTTTCTGAGCGTCAAGAATTGCCTGCAGATTGGTGCCGCCGCCTGAAACAAGCACGGTGATTCTTGCTTTTCTTTCAGCCATTTTTCTTTTCCTCTTTAAACAGAGTCATTGCGCAGAGCAGTATCGCTCCTATCGCGTTGCCGAGTATAACGGTCATAAGGAAGCCGAATGCCTTGAGCGAAACTATTCCCGAAGCGGCAAAGTAGAATATATCCGCAATGGAGTGCTCGAAGCCGCTGAGAATGAATACGGGAATGCAGAATATAATCGCGAGGGGTGTTTTGTGGTCTCTGAATATGCTCACGGCAAGGTACATAAGCACGCCGCAAAGGCAGCCTCTTATAAAAGTCTGAAGAAACGCCTGATTGAGCTTTGCCTCGCATATTGTCTGCGCGACTTCCTTAGTGTTAGGCACGGCGTAAGCGACGGCGTATCCGAGAAGAATTGTCGCTATCGCGTTGCCGAGAAGACCGAGAAACAGCACGGAGAATTCCTCTTTGCCGTGTTTTTCGGGCAGGTATCCTACTTTTCCCGTGAAAAGCGAATAACCCTTGTAGCAGATGCAGAGAAGGGCGACGGTGAAAAATGTTGCGCCCACATATTTGCTGTCGCAGGCGAGGAATACAGAACCGCCTATTGAAATAAGCACGCCTGCGTTGATTCCGTTAACAATTTTTTTCAGCATATCGTTATCTTATCCTCTGATTTAATTATTTCGCCTATAATGTATGCATCCTCGCCGTTTGCCTTGAGAATCTCAAGAGCTTTTTCCGCCTCGGCGGGAGAAACCACAATGCTCATACCCACACCCATATTGAATGTGTTGAACATATCTCTCTCACTTATGCCGCCGGTCTTTGCTATGAGATTGAATATCGGCAGTATTTTAACCGCGCTTTTGTTTATCTTCGCGCCGAGGCCGTCGGGAATGCTTCTGGGAATATTTTCATAGAAGCCGCCGCCGGTGATGTGAGAGATGCCCTTAATTTTAACCTGTTCAAGGAGGGCAAGCACGGGTTTAACGTAAATCTTTGTCGGGGTGAGCAGCGTTTCGCCTATGCTCTTTCCGCCGAGTTCGTCACAGGGGGACTTTATGTCGGCGTTTTCAACGTCAAAAACTTTTCTCACAAGAGAGAAGCCGTTTGAATGAACGCCGCTTGAGGGCAGGGCAATTATAATGTCGCCTTCTGCCATCTCTTTGTTGTTTATAATCTTATCTTTGTCAACTACGCCCGTGCAGTAGCCTGCGAGGTCGTATTCATCTACCGGATAAAAGCCGGGCATCTCCGCTGTTTCGCCGCCTATGAGAGCGGCGCCGCTCTGAACACAGCCGTCGCATACGCCTTTGACTATATCCGCAATTTTTTCGGGGAAGTTCTTTCCGCAGGCGATATAGTCAAGAAAATAAAGGGGCTTTGCGCCGCAGCAGATTATGTCGTTTACACACATAGCTACGCAGTCTATGCCGACCGTGTCGTGCTTATCCATAAGGAAAGCGATTTTCAGCTTTGTGCCAACGCCGTCCGTGCCGCTTACAAGAACGGGCTTTGCAATTCCTTCAAGATTAAGCTCAAACAGGCCTCCGAAACCTCCCACGTCCGAGCAGACGCCCGGGGTTACGGTTTTGGCTATGTGCTGTTTCATAAGCTCAACAGATTTGTAGCCGGCGGTTATATCTACGCCTGCGGCGGCGTAGCTGTCGGATTTTGAATTGTTTATCATAATTATTCCTTTCCGCTCCAGCAATATGTGCACAGCTCTTCTTCATCAATTCCGATTGCCTCGATGATTCCCTCGAGTGTCTGGAAATCGAGAGTATCAAAATTCAGCTTTTTGCATATTGTGTTGCGAAGCTTCTGACCTCTTTCGGATTTACCGTCGCAGTATTCATCAAGGTGGTTGAAGCCCTCTTCGCCTTCAAGCTCCATAATGGTTGAGCGGGTGATAAGCTCCATATCGCTTGTCGCTCTCGAGAAATTGAGGTATTTGCACCCGTACATAATCGGCGGGCAGGCCGAGCGCATATGCACAGATTTCGCGCCGTTTGAGTAAAGGAATTCAACCGTTTCCCTGAGCTGTGTGCCTCTGACAATTGAGTCGTCAACAAAGAGCAGGTCCTTATCCTTGATAAGGTCGGTAACCGGCAGGAGCTTCATTTTGGCAACCCTGTTTCTGTCGCTCTGATTAGCGGGCATGAAACTGCGCAGCCAGGTCTGTGTGTATTTGATGAAGGGTCTGCCGAAAGGAGTTTCGCTGTTGCTCGCGTAACCGATTGCATGAGCTGTGCCGGAATCGGGAACACCGGCAACATAGTCAAGATGATAGTCTGCGCCTTTTTCCTTGTCGTTTCTGGCCATTATGGCGCCGTTGCGCATACGCATAACCTCAACATTTACACCCTCGTATGTGGCGGTGGGGTAGCCGTAATATGACCACAGGAAAGCGCATATACGCTTTTTCTTTCCGGGGGGATTAAGCTGTGTTATGCCGTCCGCGGTAATCTCAACCGTTTCGCCGGGGCCGAGTTCTTTATAAAATGAATACCCGACCTTCTGATAAGCGAATGACTCAAACGAAACACAGTAGCCGTCTTCTCTCTTGCCGATGAGCACGGGGAGCCTGCCGAGCTTGTCACGAGCGGCGATGATTGTGCCCTTCTCGGTGAGAATAAGGATTGAAGCGGTGCCTTCAATATTATCCTGCGCAAACTTTATGCCTTCGGCAAATGTGTCTCTCTGATTGATGAGAGCAGCTACAAGCTCAGAATTGTTTGTTTCGCCGCTTGTCATGGCGTTGAAGTTGCCGCCGTTTTTAATGCAAAGGTCAATAAGGTCACGCTTGTTGTTTATGATACCGATTGTGCTGATGGCGAATGTGCCCAGCCTTGTTTTGATAAGAAGGGGCTGCGGGTCCGTATCGCTGATACAGCCGATAGAGGCGAAGCCCTTCATTTCTTCAAATACTTTGTCAAACTTTGTGCGGAAAGGCGTTTTCTCTATGCTGTGAATTTGCCTTTGAAGGCCGATTCTCGGGTCATAGGCCGCTATGCCGCCCTGTTTTGTGCCTAAATGAGAATGGTAGTCAGTTCCGAAGAAAACATCATTAATCGCGTCTTCTCTGTTGACTGCGCCGAAGAATCCTCCCATAAACTGTCTCCTTAATCACCGAATACTCTGTGCATCATTTCCTTGTATGCGTCCTCAACACCGCCCATATCACGGCGGAAGCGATCTTTGTCGAGCTTCTCGTTTGTCTGAGCATCCCAGAAACGGCAGGTGTCGGGAGATATTTCGTCCGCGAGTACTATTGTGCCGTCCGCTGTTTTGCCAAACTCAAGCTTGAAGTCAACAAGCTTAACGCCGAGCTTAAGAAAATATGCCTTGAGCACATCGTTGATTTTGAATGCCATTGATTTGATTTGCTCAATCTCTTCTCTTGTGGCGAGTTTGAGGGCAATTGCGTGATAGGCGTTCATGAGCGGGTCATGCAGGTCGTCGTTCTTGTAGGAGAATTCGATTGTGGGCTCATCAAATACGATGCCTTCCTCAACTCCGAACCTCTTTGCGAATGAACCTGCTGAGATGTTGCGGATGATTACTTCAAGAGGAACGATTGAAACCTTTTTGACTACGGTCTCGCGGTCGTTAAGTTCCTCAACGAAGTGGGTGGGCACGCCTTCCTTCTCAAGAATCTGCATAAGGAAGTTGGACATACGGTTGTTCACAACACCTTTGCCTGTGATTGTGCCCTTTTTGGTGCCGTCAAAAGCGGTAGCGTCATCCTTGTAGGAAACAATTACA
>DBWO01000025.1:0-1718 GCA_002309055.1 Ruminococcaceae bacterium UBA1236 | reverse complement strand
TTTTTTATTTGCTGAACTGTTTTGAAATAGCTTCATCTTTTGCGAGCACTTTTTCGGCGTCGCTTCTGCGCTTTGCGTCAAGCTTTGCGGCGAGGTCGCTGTCTTCAACGGCGATTATCTGAGCGCACAGTAAAGCGGCGTTTGCCCCGCCGTTTACGGCTACAGTCGCTACGGGGATGCCCGTAGGCATCATAACNNGTTGAAAGGAGAGCGTCAACGCCGTCCATAACCGATGATTTGCAGGGGATTCCGATAACGGGGAGGGTAGTGTTTGCCGCGATTGCGCCGGCGAGGTGAGCAGCCATACCCGCGGCGGCGATGATAGCGCCGAAGCCGTTTTCTCTCGCAGAGAGCGCAAAATCTCTCGCCTGTTCCGGGGTGCGGTGAGCCGAATAAACGTGCACCTCATAGGGGATGGCAAGAGAATCAAGCATGTCTGTAGCTTTCTGGATTACGGGCAGATCGCTGTCGCTTCCCATAACAATTCCGACTTTTTTCATGTTTTTACCTCCTGATGAAAAGATAAGAGCGCACTTGCTCCTCAAAACAGCAATGCGCCCAGACGGTCGGCTTTCCGGCGGCTCCGTTTCCACTGTGGTGCTCCACAATTATCCGTCAGTTTACGGAACCCCGCTAAATTTTATAAAACCACTATATGTAGTATATCATCCTCTATTTTTTAAGTCAAGAACAACAACTTATATAAAAATAAAATTCGCATTTTATACAATAATCACGCTCATTTTAAGCACATTATTGACAAATAATATAGTGAATTTCAACAGGGGAAAAAATAATCACCGGCAGGTGTTTTTCCTGCCGGTGAAAATGCCGTTAATCAGTCAAGTTTTTCTTTGAGGTAGTTGTCGTAAAAATCTTTAACGCCCGCATAGAAATCTTCAACGCTGCCGTCGTTTTTCATAATGTAGTCGGCCATTTTTTCGCTTTCGCTGGTGTGGAAGATTTCCTCCTCGTGGATATCGTTTTCACGAAGCTTCTCAACGCTTTTGCCGTCTCTCTCCGAGCCTCTGGCAAGCATTCGCTGATAACGTACCTCGTCGTCGCTTATAACAACGTCAACGAGCACGAATTTGTCGCCGAAAGCTTTCTTGAATACTTCAATGTCCGAAGGGGGACGGATGCCCGATACAAGGAAATTGGGGCTGTCGCTCTCCTTGATTTTTTTGACTATCATTTCGGGGAAGAAAGTCTGACCGTTTTCGCTCATATATTTCTTGGATGTGGCGTGAAGATTGTCTCTTGTGAGCTCAAGACCGTCGTTAGTAGCAAGCTCTCTTACCACATCGCCGATTGAAATCATGGGGAAATCATAAGTCTTTGCCACGTATTCAAGGAAGAAATCCTTGCCTGTGCCGTTTTTGCCTACTGCTGCAAGAACCAATTGAATCAACTCCTGTCTTTGGTTTTTGTTATATTTCGGGTATTTCTATCTCTATTTCTCTGCCGAGCTCTGCCGAGCGGAAGATGCCGTCAATTATTGCCTGGTTGTAAAGGATTTCGCTGCAGGGAACGGGCGCCTCGCCGTGCTCCTTAACCGCGTCGCAGAATGAACGGATCTTGATATCGAAGCAGTCTGTGTCATTATCTTTTTCGGGGATAACGGTTTCAATCTGCTCGCCGGCTATCTCGTGATAAATTACAAGAGGACCGCCGATTGAACCGTTCCAGCACTCTGTTGAAGGCACTCTGACGGAGCC
>DBWO01000033.1 GCA_002309055.1 Ruminococcaceae bacterium UBA1236 | reverse complement strand
CCGTTTAACGGGTGGTTTTGATTATAGTGTTCGACATAATTCATTTAATAATATAGAATACGATTAATATTCACGTGAGAATCGGAAATTATAATCTAAGCGAAGCGACCCGAAATGTACCGAAGTTACAATTCATGATTAAAGTATCAATTCATAAAAAAGCTCACGGGCATTTGCCCGTGAGCTTTTGAACTTGTTTCCGGCTTAAATGCAGAAGCCCTGTTTATTCTTCTTCTTTGGGTTTAGCTTTATTAGCTACCGACCAGTTGATAAGAACCAGCACGCAGATGCAAACTGCCGCGAGCAGGACGAACATTGCGCAGAACCAGATTGCGTTATCCATCGCGAAACTCAGCAGACCGCCGAGAACAGGGAGATAGATGTTTACAACGCCGTAGCTGCTGTCCTTTGTATAAACGGCTGTTGCCGGATTGCCGGGACGGCTTGTTACATAGGATTTGCCCGAGCCGGGTTCTTCTGCTTTGACCTCGTTGATTGTTACGATGTCACAGCCCTTTGCAGCCGGTAATGTAGTGGGCACAGCAAGGTGATTGCCTGCCGAATCATCAATGCCTTCTTTAACGTCGCCTATGATGAGGGCACCCTTCTTTATGGTGGTCTCGTTGACCGTTGTGTCACTCGCAAGAGTGTTGAGTGTATGTCCGAATAATGCCGAGCCCTTGTTGTCAAGGAATACGGTGAGGAAACATCCGCATACAAATACAAGAACTGTCACAACAAGCATCACGATTGCCGCTATCTTGCCGATTAACGCGCCGGCGCCCGCTTTGGGCTTTTCGGCTTTTTCTTCCTTCTCATTTGCTTCGATATTGAGGGGCTCCACAGGAACGTCGCTCATTCTGTCAGGCGTATAGAGAGGATCGGAGATTGCGGGGTTCTGATTCTGTGAAGCGTTCGGATTATATTCCGGCACGAGTGAGGGCCTTGCCTGTGGTGCGGGCTGCGCCTGAACTGCGGGCTGAGGGGCGGGGGCGGGCTGTCTCACACTTGTTATAAAGTCGTTATCAAAATCGTCTATGCTTCTGAGCTTGAATTCATCCATATCTGATAAACTGCCTTTCTTTGTAGTTTGGCAAAAGCGTTTTTACGCCGTAACTCAGCCGAGCTGAGATTTGAGAATTTCGTTTTCTTTCGCGAGCGCGGCGATAAGAGCGCTCATTTTTTCGGCGGCTTCCGCTGCCGCGGTGTTTGCGGCGGGGGCGGCTGCTGTTGCGCCGTTTGCCTTGAGAGCCTTATTTTCGTCGGAAAGTGCGCGGCAGATTTTCTTGAGCTTTTCGTTATTTACCTCTGTTGATTTAGCGTATTCGTAAACCTTTTTGTACTCCTCCTTGAGGGTGGAAACATACTTTTCAACCTCTGCACGGTTGTAGCCTGCGCTCTCGGTGTTGAATAATGCTCTGTTTTCCATATACGATACATTCCTTTCAAAGAATTTTTGTTTATATATGAAATTATTTTATCACAGACTCTGTAAAATAGCAACATCAATTTAGGCATTTGAGAGCGGAATTTTTTAAACTTTTTGTAAACACCCTTGACAAAAGCAGGGGAGCGGATTATAATGCAAGTGTAATAGCACAGATAGCACACCTATGACAAGAAGGGGATGATAATTTGATAGTAGTTGATAAGCAGAGCCGTACGCCGGTATATGAGCAGATTAAAACCCAGATACTCACGCTCATAAACCTCGGCATATACCCTGCGGATTCAAAATTGCCTTCCATAAGGCAGATTTCCTCCGACACGGGGGTTAACGTCAACACCGTCAAAAAAGCTTTCTATGACCTTGAACTCAGCGGCATCATCTACACCGTGCCGGGCACCGGCAGCTTCGTGAGCGAATCCGCTTTCGGCAACACGGCTGTTAAGGAAAAGGCAAAGAAAGAGATTATGAACGCGCTCGATACGGCAAAATCCATCGGCATCACAAAGGCCGAGGCTCAGGAGATACTGAGCGCAGTTTACAAGGAGTGATAAAATTGATTGAAATAAAAAACGTCACCAAAAAATTCGGCGATTTCACCGCTCTCAACAATCTGAGCATGTCGGTTGGAGACGGCTCCGTTTACGGCCTTGTAGGCTATAACGGCGCGGGTAAAACCACTCTGCTCAAAATAATTGCAGGAGTATATAAGCCCGATGAAGGCGAAGTGACAATAAACGGCAGAAACACTTATACCGACAGCGCGGCGCGCCTTGATATGTTTTATGTGCCGGACGAAATATTCTTTGAAGCCTTCTCCACAATAGAGAGAATGGCAAAGTTTTACGCCGGATACTATCCCTCTTTCAGTATGGAAACGCTCGATAATCTCTGCAATGTTTTTCAGCTTGACAAAAAAGCCCGTCTCAACTCTTTCTCAAAGGGTATGCAGAGGCAGGCGGAGATGATTCTGGGTATGTCCGCTCTTCCCAAGGTGCTTCTGCTTGACGAATCCTTTGACGGGCTTGACCCTCAGAAGAGGAGCATAATGAATAAAATGCTCGTCGATTACACCGCAGAGAGAGAATGCAGTGTGATTATCTCATCGCACAACCTGCATGAGATTGCCGATATCTGCGACCATATGGCGCTTATAAACGGCAAGAGCATTGCGCTTGACTGCAGCGTTGACGACATCAGCGCGCACCGCTGCAAATTCCGCCTTGTGTTTGCCGATGACAAGTCTCAGGCCGATTTTGAAGGCCTTGATATTGTCCGCTTCAAAACGGACGGCAAGATTGTCACGCTTTCCGTTAAGGGTGACCCCGACACCGCCGAGGAAAAACTCAGGCAGATGTCGCCGCTTCTCATAGAGAGATTTCCGCTCACCATAGAAGAAATATTCCTTGAAGAAATGGAGGATACCGATTATGACTTCAAAGAAATATTCTCTTAAACTTTCCGGCTTCACCTTCCGCAAGGCCCTGAGGGAAAACTGGGTATTCGTGCTCCTCGGAATTGCTTTTGTTCTGATTAGCTTCGGCGGAGCCTTTGATATTATTCACGCATCGTTCAATCCCATTTACGCCGAGTCACTGAGAAAGACATTTACCTATTGTTTTGCGCAGTTTTACGATGCTATACCGCCTGAAACAATAATGAGCATTCCCTTTGTTTTCGTAAGCGTTGTGCTCGCAATCAGGCTTTTCTGGTATGTGATGAACAAGGCTGCCGTCAACGTTCATTTCAGCATCGCTCTTAACCGCGGAACGCTCTTTGCTTCCAGATTTCTCGCGGGTATCACCATTATTACAATGTCGATAATCATCCCCTGGATCTTTATCGTGATTGCAAATATCGCGTTCTTCGGTTTTTACGGCAAAATGCTTCTCGCCGCGCTCTATATTGTCATTAAACTGCTCAGCGCTTCCTACTATGTCTTCGCGGCGGTCGCTCTCGTTATGCAGATTGTGGGCTCAATGCTTGAAGCCTTTGTTTACTCATCTGTCGCGATTCTTTCACCCTTTATGGTGAATTTCACCCTTTCACAGTTTATCTCAACTTTCATCTACGGCTCGCCTTACACAGAAACGCTCTCCGACTACGACAACGAGGTGCTCGTTTTCGGCAAAGGTCTTCTGAACACAAATTTTACTTTTGTCAATTTCGCCGGATATCTTTTGCCCGGCGCGAGCGATAACGATGTTATCAGCCTTGCCTCCGAGCGGAAGGAATTACTGTATGACCCCGAAAGCTTCGGTATGAACCTTTTCGGAAGGCCGCTCGTTTTTCTCGCGGTTATCGCGGTGATTTCCGCCGCCGCTTATTTCTGCGCGAGGCGCCGCAAGGCCGAGAAGGCCGGGTTTATGGGCACAAGCCCTCTGATGCAGGGCTTCTGCGTGGTTGTTGTAGGCTCTTTCCTCGCAGCGCTGTTTAACCATATTGTCTGCGGTATGGATCTTCCTTTCCGGAAAATGGTTATCGTTTCGATTATTGGCGGTATCGTCATAATGGCAGTCGGCTACACCGTTGTTGAGCTTATAGTTCTGCGCTCATTCAAACGTTACAGAAAGAGAATCAAATATCTTATTGCCGAAATCGGCATATTCCTTCTTGTCTGCCTGCTTATGCTCTCGGCTCTTCCCGTGGGCTCAGTTAAAATACCGGATGCTTCCGACATAAAAAGCGCCGATATAGTGATTAACGGTCAGGAAGTTTACGCGAGCAATATATATTACGGTTACAGCTACGGTTCGTTTGTGAGAACGAAAGACAAACTGAGACTTGATGCCCAGCTTATGAGCAAGGGCGAAAGGACCCTGTTTGAGGGCTTCACCGACAAAGCGGATATTGACAAAATCATATCCGTAAACGGAAAACTCGCCTCACTCAAAAACGATTCTGTTTCAAAGTTTTACGGCGGTGAAAACGAGCGCTCCGATAAAATCAATGCGGGCGTTGCGATAAGGTATCACCTTAAAGACGGCAAAACCGCTGTCAGAAATTACAAATACGCCACTCTCGGAATTCTTGAGGAAATCCTCTCCCTTACAGACAGCGGCAATATCAGAAAACAGGTTTCCGATTATGTGAAAGGCCTTGTTGAAAACGCGGAGATTCTTTCAACATTCAGCTATAATTTAGGGCTGGTTTCGCCTTCTTACTCAAGGGCCGTCGCCCCCGCCGCGTTTATGAATAAGCAGGTCAGAATAGACCTCGTTGAGGCGCTTGCCGCCGACATTCTCGCGGGCACAATGCCTCTGAGCGGCAGCAGTGACGCACAATTTATCGGCTATGTGTTTATGGCGGGTTCGCCCCTTGCCGATATCCCGGTCACCGAATATGACGAAGAGACAGGCGAGCCCCTGGTCACCGGAGACATGGGCAACATTGAGATTATCACCGAAAAAACGGATATTTTCGAAAACAATGTCCTCGCTTATCCCGTTTACGCCGATATGGAAAATACTATGAGTTTCCTTGACAGCAACGGCATGACCCGGTTCTTTGAATCCGATGATAAAGCGGTCAAAGTGGTTTACTGCAAATACACGGAGCCCACGGATGTCTCGAGGTATGAAAACGACACTTTCACCCTCTGGGGCGAAAGTTATTCCGACAGACACTTCCAGTACCTCTGGGCGAATCAGACGGAAGAAGAACTCTACTATATGATGTCCGGCGGGGAATATGCCTCCATTGATTACGCCGGGCCGCTCTCCGAAGAGATTGACGAAAAAGACCGCGTTGAGATTGAGGATATAATGCCCGAAAACGCCGTTACAGTTACTGACCCGGGTGAGCTCGCAAAATTGCAGAGCGCATTCAGGCCGAGATACAGCCCTATATACGACGGCTATTATGCCGTGATGGTGCTTGAAAGCGGCAGAGTCATTCTCGGCTACATTCCCGAATCTCTTACAAAATAATCCCGGAAAATTAAAATAATAATGTTGAAATCCCCCTTCCGTTGTGCTATCTTAATGGCATAAATGTAAGGGGGTTTCATTATGCCTGATTTTTATTCGTCAATCTGCCTCACATCGGTCAAATCAACCGTGCTTGAGCTTTTCGGCCTTGAGCAGAGCAGGGGGGATGCGCCTGCGAATCCCGTTATCACGGCGCAGAACGCCGGAAGGAAAATCGACAGGGCGGTTATCTATAATCCTGACGCGATTGCTCTGTGGCTCTATATGAAATACACAAATAAATTCACGGATTGCCTTCTGAATTCCGATATCGCCGTGCCTATGCTCAGCGTTATGCCGAGCGTTACTCCCGTATGTTTCGGCTCTATGTATACGGGCGTTATGCCGGAAAAGCACGGCATTATGAAATATGAGAAGCCGGTGCTCAGGTGCGAGACTCTTTTTGACAGGATGCTCGCAGCAGGCAAAAAATGCGCCATCTGCTCAACAGAGGGCGACAGCATATCAAAAATATTCCTTGAGAGAGATATGGATTATTTTATCTATAACACCGAGGATGAGGTCAATGACAAAGCGCTTGAGCTTATCGAAAAAGGAGAGCACGACCTCATAGTTATTTATAACGGCGACTATGACGGCACAATGCACCGCTGGGGTCCCGAAGCTCCCGAAAGCCTCGAAAAGCTTGATAAAAACGTCGCGGTCTATAAAACTGTTGTTGATAAAATCAGGCAGTGCCGCAAGGGTGACAGAGTGTTTTACGGCTTTTGCCCCGACCATGGCTGCCACGAGATAGACGGAGGTCTCGGTTCTCACGGCCTTGACTGCGAGGATGATATGAACATTATCCATTTTTACGGCATCAAAGAGGCGGAATAAAACCCGAAAATCAAACAATGCAGATGCGGAGATTTTTCCGCATCTGCATTTTTGCACTTAAAAACAACATTTTTGCATTTTGAAAGAATCTTGCTTGACAAGCGCGCTGAACGCTGATATATTTCATAAACATCCGGCGCAGAAAAAACGGGAGGTGATAAAAATGACAAGACGTATGGACTATCTCTATCATTCATGGCAGGGATTTATTTACTTATGCCGTTTTTTAACGGAGAAATGTCATTATATCCGCCTGTGCCGCCTTTGGCGCAGCTGCGCGGTTTCGGCTTGACATCTCTGTTTAAAACGGGGATGTTCTTTTTTTATTTAATTATAGCCACAGGAGGGGTTAAAAATGAATTCCGAAATTATACTGAGATGGAGAAACGAGCGCACTGCCGTTAGTCCTGATGAAATCATATATGTTGAAAGCTATAACAGGCATCTGATTGTTTTCACTTTGCATGCGAAAACGGAAATTGTGGGAAAGCTTGATGATTTTCTGGAGCTGCTGCCCCGTGATGAATTTGTGAGCACACACAAGAGCTTTGCCGTAAATATGAAATACATATCGGGTATTAACCGCGACGATGTGCTTATGGTAAACGGCGCGCTTGTGCCGATGAGTGTGCGCAGAAAAACTCTGACGCTCAGGAAATATGATGAGTACTGCAAGTATAGCGGTGGTGAAAAATGAAAGCAGCAATTATTACGTTTCTGACATCTGCCTCAGTCATGACAATTGCGGCCGGTATTCTGCTAAGGCGCGGGGCACGGAGCAAAGAGGCTGAAAGCGCCGGTACAGGCACTGTGCTGATTGGGTTTGCAGCGCTTCTGACGCTGGCTTTTTTTGCGGCATATTATACACAGTATCCGCAGGCATACGCCGCGTTTTTTATTATGCTTATTGCTGCCTGCGCAATAGCTTTTTTTGCTTCGCTCAGGATGTGAGAAAAACAACGATTATTAATAATGCGGTAATTCAATTAATGAATAATCAAGGGCTCGCAGGAAACAAATCCTGCGAGCCCTTAACTTATATTTTGTCTTTTTGTTTTCCACTTAAATGTGCAGGGGCTTTTGCAGTTAAGATGAAAACGACATTTTCTCCGACCGAAGACAGTACGAAGGTACGGCGAGGGAGGAAAAATGTCGGAAAAAGACAATAAAAAATATTCCGCTTAAAGCCGCATTAAAACACAATTATTGCAATAATCAAGGGCTCACGGTTTAAATTAGCCGCAAGCCCTTAAACTCATTTTTGTCTTTTTGTTTTTCGCTTAAATGCGAAAGCCGGGGGGTTAGCCGGTGATGCTGTACCACAGATCCTTGAAGAAGTTTACGATTGCGTCAATGATATCCTTGAACCAGAGAGCAACCTTGTCAAGAGTGCTGCCGTTCTCAAGCAGTTCACGGGTATTGAGCGTGTAGGTTTCGTAAGTGCTCAGGTCGTTCTTGTCGAGCGTGATAACGCGAAAACCTCTGTTGTTGTCATTGTATGAGTGGAATGTGCAGCCGGGTGTGGCAACAAGGTCAACGCCTTCGTAAGGAACCACATAGGAGTTGATGTGATCGTGACCGCAGAAGATTGCCTTTACATCGCCCTGCTCAATCATTGTGTCAAGCTCTGCGTAGGCCTCCTCAAAGTCAACATTGGGCGGGCAGGGATCTTCGCCGAGCCATTCGGTTGCTTTGTCACAGCTGTCGGGGAGGGTGTAGTATTTGTCACCGTGTTTGATAGCGCCTTCGGTGCTGCTGTCAACCTCTTTGAGAGCTCTGAAAATCTGGGGAGGAATGATGTGCTGGAAAGCCATTGAGGGCACGGCCTCGCCGCCGTTTGCCTCTTTGAGCTCGTTTGATTTTTCAACATACCAGTCAAGCTGCTCGGGCAGAACATAGCCGTAGCCGCCCACCGAATCGTCGGGGTTGTAGTTGCCCGAGTCAACGCACCAGAGATTGTATAAAACCTTGTCGCTGTCTTTGCTTTCAAATACGGGCACGTTGTATGTGCCTGCGTTTATCACTGTGTTTTTGCCTACGGTTTTCTCGGCCACAACGCCTGCGCAGCCGACATAGCAGGAGTAGCTTTCATACTGCTCAATCTGCTCAAGCTTTGTGTAGGGGGTGTTGTCATCATCGTGATTGCCGAAAACAGCCGCCACGGGCACTCCGATTTCCTCAAACATATCCATAACCTGCTTGAGGGCGGACTTTGCAAGTTCCTTTGTGCCGCAGGAATAGCCGGCAATATTGTCGCCGGTAAGGATGATTATATCGGGTTTTGATACTTCAACGGCATTGATTATGGATTTTTTGGCAAGGCCGGAGAGAAGCGCGTCATCCTGAATGTCGGAAACCTGAAGGATGGTGAATTTTCCGTCTTCATTAAAAGCCATATGGGCTTTCTCGGGGCGTGATACATCCACATCGCCCGCGAATGCCGGGGTGATGAGAGTGAGCGCCATAATAACGCACATTGCGATTGATAAAAGTTTTTTCATTATATGTCTTCCTTCCTTTCACGAGAATATACTATTATTATAAACTCGTTTTAATTAAAATCAAGTATTTTTTATTCCTTGCAATAGGCACTTTGTTGTGATACTATTTATTTATATGACACAGGAGGCGTTATTATGGCATTTATCCGTCCCAACACATCCGAGCGCACCGGTTATCAAAACGGCGGTGACCTGCTTTCCGCGTATGATAACAACTGCGATTTTGTTATGGTTTACCGCCTTGACGGCACCACTGTCGAAAGGGTGAAAAAGTATAAGGACAAGGGATATGTTGTTCACTTTATGACAGGCATCGCCTGGGGCGGATACGTTGATTATCTCTATGGTAAATATGACGGCAGAGATCACTGGGATGAAGCCCAGACCGACAGATACGGCAATAAAATAATGCACGGCACGGATACGCCCTATATGGTGCCTACCGTTGCCTTTGCGGATTACCTCTCCGAAAAACTCAGGGCCGTTGTCGATACGGGCGTTGAGGCAATCCACGTTGAAGAACCCGAATTCTGGGACAGAGCCGGTTATTCGCCCGCTTTCAGGCGCGAATACGAAACCTATTACAGAGAGCCCTTTGTGCCCGCCTATGAGAGCGCGGATGCAAAATTCAAATCATCGCGCCTCAAGGCATACCTTTATTATCGCACCATTGACAGAGTCGCTTCATCTCTCAAGGAATACGCAAAAGTCACCTACGGCAGGGATCTGAGATTCTATGTGCCCACGCACAGCCTTGTGAACTACACCCAGTGGAAAATCGTTTCCCCCGAAGGAAAACTTGCGGATATCCCGGGCGTTGACGGATGCATAGCTCAGGTGTGGACAGGCACCTCAAGAGAAAAAAACTGGTATGACGGTGTCTATGCCGAGCGAACCTTTGAGACGTCCTTCCTCGAATACGGCGTTATGCAGGAGCTCGTTAAAGGAACGGGCCGCAAGATGTGGTTTCTTCACGACCCGATTGAGGATAACGACATATTTGACTGGAACGACTATCAGAAGAATTACTTTATGACGGTTGTCGCATCCCTCCTTCATCCCAAGGTGAATTCCTTTGAAATCTGCCCCTGGCCCAACAGGATATTCTATAACAAGTATCCTCAGGGGAGCCCCGATGCGGAGCTTATTAGCGAGGAATACAGAACGATTCTCAACAACAATTTCAACACTCTCGGCGATTTTGAAACCGGTGAGAATTCGGGCATACGCACAGGCATCCTCTGCGCGGACAGCCAGCTTTATCAGCGCGAATATCCCGACTGCGAGTTTTCCGAGCCGCCCAAAGAAATTACCGGCACCGTGCTCTTTGACGGCGAAGAGCTAATTAACGCTGTCAAAGAAAAACTCACAGACGGTTTTGACCGTGAAACAATGCTTAAATATATGTCGTCAAACGCATTCCCCGCGTTTTACGGCGTCGCTCTTCCGCTGCTCAAATACGGCGTGCCCGTTAGGCCCGTCCTTCTTGATAATGTGAAGCGCTACCCCGGCTATCTTGACGACTATGATGTGCTCCTTATGAGCTACGAATATATGAAGCCCGAGTCGCCCGATATGAACACCGCCATCGCGGAGTGGGTAAGGCGCGGCGGTACCCTTATCTATATCGGAGACGGATTCGATCCCTTCCACAATATTAAATCATGGTGGAGCGGCAGATACCCCACCGCGGCGGAGCATCTGTTTGAAATGCTCGGCATAGAAAATACTGAAAACGAGCTTATCGCGAAGTGCGGCAAAGGCACCGTCGGCATCCGGAAAACTGCTCCCGCCCTTGCCCTTCTTTCAAAAGAGGGCAGTGACGGCGTAAGAGATTTTTACAGCCGTGTGCTCGCTTTCTCCGGCAAAGAAGCTGAGTTTTCAAACACCCTTCACATTACGAGAGACGGCTATGAGATATACGCCGTGCTTGACGAGAGCGTAAGCGATGAGCCTCTTACCGTAAAAGGCGTTTACGCCGATATGTTTACGCCCGCCTTTGATGTTGTGACCGAAAAAACAATTAAGCCCGGTCAGAACGCTCTTCTCAGGAATCTCGAAAACGCGGAGTGCGGAGTTATAGGCACGTCCTGCCGCGTTTATTCGCTGGAAACAGAAGGCAAAACCGCCCGTCTTACCGCGAAAGGTCCGGGCGAGCTTAACGCCAACATCCGCCTCAGACTCCCGTTTAAAGCGGTGAGAGCGGAGCTTAACGGAAAAGAGATATCCTGTGTTTACGAAGAGACCGGATGCACCGTGCTCCTCTCATATTACAGCACGGGAGAGCGCGCGGACATAACAATTTACGGCTGACAGCGGCATTTCTCCGAAGAGGAGGTGAGAGCGTGGAAGACGAAAAAAAAGAAGAGACAATTGAAAAAGTATCGGGCGAAACAACGCCTGAAATAACAGAAGGAAATACAGAAGAGAAAACGGAGGAAAGCAGTCCGCAATATTCGGACATCCGGAAAAAAAACAAGGGCAAGCTGACAATTTATGAAATGACCGTCTTTGCTATGCTCGGAGCGATTATGCTCGCCTCCAAAGCAATGCTTGACGCCCTGCCGAACATACATATGCTTGGCATGTTAACAATGGCATATACCATCGTTTACCGGAAGAAAGCGCTTGTTCCCATATATGTCTATGTTATGCTCAACGGTCTAGTCGCGGGCTTCTCGCTCTGGTGGTACCCCTATCTTTATCTTTGGGCGATTCTCTGGGGTGTGACAATGCTCCTGCCGCAGAATATGCCTCAGAAAAGAGCGGTTTTCGTTTACCCCGTTGTGTGCGCGCTGCACGGCCTGCTTTTCGGCACTATGTACGCACCCGCTCAGGCGATAATGTTTCACCTTGATTTCAAGGGAATGATTGCCTGGATTATTGCCGGTATACCTTTTGATCTCATTCACTGCGGAGGCAATTTTGTCATGGGTTTCCTCGTGATTCCGACTGTTAAGCTTCTCCGCAGGCTTAATGCGATGGGCTCGAGAATAATAAATCAGTAAATTATGCGGCTGAGCCGCACTTAATATAACCGTTATGCAAGATTCTTCGGAAGGGGATTGTTTTATGGCTTTCACACCCGAAAAATACTATCCGCCCGATTTTACTCTCGAAAAGTTTATAAACGCGCCTGACGCGCTTCTCGCCCCTTCGCCCAAAAACGGAGTGGCGCCGGACAATTATCACGCTATGAGCATCTACCCCGAGTATTTCAAGATAAACGGTGAGTGGCTTCTGGCGAAAGAGAGCAGGATGGACTGCGTGCCTGTTTATGAAAACGGCGTTATCAAGGTTATTGAATTCCGCCACCTCAAAACGGGCGACCTCGTTGTGTGCGGACGCACGGAAAACTGTGAGGAGGGTATATACCTTCACGCTGACGGTTTTCCCGCCGATGACGGCAGCTCCGATACCTTTGCTTTCCGCCAGGGCCATTCAAGGGAAACCTCGTTTTCAAGAGATTATGACGAGCTTTATGAAAAGCTGAAATATGAGAAGGACCACGGAAAAATCGTTTGGGTTATGGGTCCGGCATTTTCGTTTGACCACGACGCGAGAGACGCTTTCTCGCGTGTTATAGCCGGCGGATACGCTCACGCCGTGCTCGCGGGCAATGCACTCGCAACGCATGACCTTGAAGGCGCCTATCTTAACACCGCGCTCGGTCAGAATATCTACACGCAGAAAAATGTCCGCAACGGTCATTATAATCATATTGATACGCTCAACAAAGTGCGTTATTACGGCTCAATCGCCGAATTCATAAAGCAGGAGAATATAGATAACGGCATTATCTACAGCTGTGAAAAATACGGCGTGCCATATGTGCTCGCCGGCTCAATCCGCGACGACGGCCCGATGCCCTGCGTTTATTCCGATGCCTATGCCGCGCAGGATGCCATGCGCGACTGCATAAGGGACGCCACCACGGTTATATGTATGGCGACAATGCTTCACTCAATCGCCGTAGGCAATATGACTCCGTCATTCAGGGTTATGCCGGACGGCACCGTAAGAAAGATTTATTTTTACTGCGTTGATATTTCCGAATTTACCGTCAACAAGCTGACAGACAGAGGCAGCTTAAGTTCAAAGGGAATTGTTACAAACGCGCAGGATTTCATAGTTAATATAGCAAACGGACTCGGTCTTTGATAAGGAGGGAAAAAGATGTCAGGAAAAATACCCGGAGCGGCCAATGAACCGCTCAAAATTCAATTTATCACCGATGTGCATTATTACGCGAGGGAAAACGGTACCGAGGGCAGCGCATATGAGAAAGAGGAGTCCAAAAGCCAGCAGGTTATAAAGGACAGCGACCTCGTCATCAAAAGAGGCTTTGAGATGCTCTGCGAGGATAAGTCCACCGATATTGTCGTGCTCGCGGGCGACACCACAAGAAACGGCGAATATACCTCTCACGAGGGCATAATCTCTCTTCTCAGGGAGCTTAAAGCAAACGGCAAGAGAGTCTATGTTATCACCGCCACCCATGATTACCGCGGCGACGGCAAGGGCAGGGGATTTGACGGCGACAAGGTTGTAGATGTGCCGGCTGTCAGCGACAGGCAGGACCTCTGGGATATGTATTATGAATTCGGCCCGTCCGAGGCGATTTCAAGTCACCGCGAGTCTCTCTCTTATGTTGTCCAGCTCGCGCCCGGTTACCGCCTTTTTGCCCTCAATGACGATTGCAACTTCAAAGAGGAGGGAGAGAGGGGCTCGGGTTTCTCCGATTCCTGTATGCAGTGGATTATGGAGCAGCTCGAGGATGCGAAAGCAAACGACCAGTATGTGATAGCGATGACCCATCATCCCATGGTTTCACCCTCGCCGTTTTATTCCATAATAGGCAGCGGCGATATGCAGAGGGGTCACGAGAAAACGCGCGAAATTTTTGCGGATGCGGGGCTTAACTGCATGCTTACCGGTCACACCCATATTCACAATATAGGATATATCACCACTGAGAAAGGCAACCGCTTTTACGATATATCCTGCAGCGCTCTCATCGGATGCCCTCCGAATTACAGAAATGTTATCATAGACCCGAAGAATGCCGAAATTCGCGTGGACACCGTCACAATCACCGATGTGCCGGGCATCGACACAAAAGGAGCCCCCTTCAACAAATATATGGAGGACTTCTTCTTCGGTATGATAGGCAGAGTGGTCTGGGCAATGGGTTATGACATTGACAAGCTCGCCGAGATGACTCCCGCGTTTTCAATCCCCGGCGAAAAGGTTTATAAATTCAAAGCGCTCATTAAGCCCTTCGGTAAATTCCTCAACAAGCTCACCTTCAAAAAAATATGGAGAGTCTGCAAAAAGGAAAGCGGACTTAAAAAACAGGATATCGAGGATATCAAGGACAACAAGGTTGTCGATTTCATTATAGGTCTCGTAAAGAATCTTTACTGCGGCGATGCGCCATACACACCCGATACCAGGGAGTATAAACTCACCTGCGGCTTTCTGAATGTGATTGACAGCTTCCTAAATACAATCCATATGCCCATAAGCAAATTCCTCAAGGGCGCAAAAAGCGTGCGCTCGCTCGTTGAGCCTCTCCTCTGGAAGGACGGATACCGTGATGCCGAGGCGGTTCTTCCTCTCTATCCGCTTTACGGCGATGATAATCCCGCTCCCGCGGAGATGTTTGAGAAGAAAGAATTTGAGGACACGGTAAAAGCGAGCAAAAAAGGTCCGCTCGTGCTTCTTCTTATCATCCTCGCCGTGCTTCTCCTTCTCGGAATAATCGCCGGAATTATTGCGCTGATAGTTCACCTTATTATCATGCTCGCTGCAAAATAACTGAGGATCCGGAATACAACAAAAAAGAGCTCTCAAACCCGGTTTGAGAGCTCTTTTTATGCCCGTTTTTGATTTTAAAAAATGAATTATGCATTGAATCATTGCATAAAAACTGAAGCAAAAGCGAAAACATATTGCAAATTATATTCAAATTTAATGAGAAAAAAATTTTTTCAAACTTCACAATATTTTGCTTAAAAAGCATATTATTCCCGGGTAAAGTGAAAAACTTTACGATTTTTGGCTCTGAAATCCCGTGAAAATCGGAAGTTGTTCACTTTCTTCACCGAGTTATTCACATATGCAAGTTACTAAACTTTACAAAGTTCGCCTGTAAAGGCATATCACTTTACAGATAAATCCCGTATAATTATGCGCATAATTATACGGGATTGTTGCTTATTGTCCATGCAGGTTCTGCAAGTATAATTTCATTTTATTTTTATGCCTCTTGCATATACATTTTCCACCGTTTTCATGTCGCCCGAGAGCACAGTGAAATCGGCGCGCTTTCCGGCGGTTATGCTGCCGGTGAATGAGTCCGCGCCTATCGATTTCGCGGGGTTGATTGTCACGGATTTTATTGCCTGTTTCAGAGGAATACCGAAGGAAATTACATTCAGAAATTCTTCAAACAGGTTTGTTACGCTCCCGGCGAGAGTGCCGTCCGCAAGCCGGGCATCGCCCTTTTTGATTACCCTCTGTCCGCCGAGTGAATACTCTCCGTCGGGGAGACCTGCCGCCATCATGGCGTCGCTTATAATAACCGTCCTGTCTTCACCTAGGGCTTTGAAAGCTATCCTCAGAGTAGCGGGGCAGATGTGAATGCCGTCGCATATGAGCTCCGCCGTTATTTTGTCCGAGTCAAACACTGCGCCTACGGCGCCCGCCTCACGTGAGCCGAGGCCCGTCATAGCGTTAAAGAGATGTGTTGCGTGAGAGATGCCTCTCTTTTCCGCCTCTCTGACCGTTTCGTAATCTGCCGCTGTATGCGCGAGAGAAACGGCGCAGATTTCTTTTGCTTTCTCCGTAAATTCAAACGCGCCTTCCGCCTCCGGCGCAATATCAACGAGCTTTACGGGGCATATTCTGCTCAGGCGCTCAAAAAGGGGAAAGTCCGGCGGGATTATGTTTTCTTCCGCCTGCGCTCCCTTCTTTTCTTTTGAAATAAACGGACCCTCCATATTTATGCCGTGTATGTAAGCACCGGGCTCTTTTCCCATAATACCGGCAGCCGTTTCAAACGCTTTTTCGATTTCCGGCACGGGCAGTGTCATTGTTGCCGGGCAGAATGAAGTAACGCCCTTATCTGCGAGAAACCGGCTCATTGTTTTTAGCTCTTCGACGCTTGCGTGCGAGGCGTCCGCCCTGTTGCAGCCGTGAATATGTATGTCAATAAAGCCCGGCAGGATTACCTTGCCCGTGCAGTCAATTCCTTCTTTATCTGTCTTTTCGAGGGAAGTGATAATTCCGTTTTCTGCGGTTATGTCCGTTGTCACAAACTTTTCGCTGTCAACAAAAACGGAGGCGTTTTTAAGAATCATACAATCATCTCCACAACTGTTTTATCATAAAAGCGGAAAAAAGTCAAAAAAAGGCCGCAGTGTTTACTGCGGCATAAAACTTATTTGTTAAGTTTTGATTCGATGAATTTAGCGAGATCGCCGACTGTTTTGATTTTGCTGATGTTATCGTCGGAAAGCTCAATTTCAAATTCGTCCTCAATGCTCATCGCAAGGTCGATCATATCAAGTGAGCCTGCGCCGAGGTCATCTGTGAAAGAAGAGGTTTCTTTAACAACGCTCTTGTCGAGCTCGAGCTGCTCGCTGATTATGTCGATAAGCTTATCGAGTACCATAGGGTATCCTCCTGATATTCATTTTAACGGGGCTGCCGCATACGGCAACCCCCTTTTTTATTACATATTTTCGGGAATTTCGCAGCAGGAGCAGGAAACATAATTTTCCTCTGAATCCGCCTGAAGCTCTTTCTTGGCTTTAATCTGCTTGATTGCAACAACGATGCCGCAAATTGCCGCGGCAACGGCAATAACTATACATGCGATTTTTGCAACTTTCTTGAAAGTTTCCATCTGTTAATCCTCCGAAATAAATATTTGTTTTAACGCCATTCGAGACAATGCAATTATATCAAAGGCGAAAAATCTTGTCAATAGCAATACAGCCATGGTCACAAAAATTTTACAACCATGACTGCTTAAATTACTTTATAAGGCCTGCAAGTGCGGACTTTTTGCGAGCGGCGTTATTCTTGTGGATAAGTCCTTTTGCCGCTGCCTGATCAACCTTTTTGATTGCTTCCTTTACGAGAGCTTCAGTTTCGGGAGCGCCTTCTGCCGCTGCAGTATTTGCTTTTTTCATAGCGGTCTTGAGAGCGGAATTGCGGGACTTGTTTCTGGCAGCTCTTGTCTTGCTGACTGTAACTCTCTTTTTAGCTGACTTAATGTTGGGCATATCTACACCTCCTTCTTAATACGTTGTGATATGATAACACACTTTTCACGGGAATGCAAGAAAAATTTCAAAAAACTTTTCAATCCCTATAATTGTACCTTCCGGGGACGGTTCCGGTGCGCAGATAACCCTCCGCCGCCGGGGCGCATTTTTGCACGGCCGGCAGGACAGGGAGGCGATTATTATGCTTTGAAGAGAAAAACTGAAGCTTTTTGTGAAAAAAAAGCCCTTTTTTGCCCCGAAACGCCTCCTTTTTCACCCTTAAAAGTTCCGTACCGCTCCGGAAACGGTGCTTTTTTGCAAAATTCCGAATAATATTCCGCTTTCGGGCTGACAGGACAAATCCCTTATATATCAAGGAACTCAGCACATAAAAACGGCTCGAGGCAGCCCTCTGAAACGTATATTTTCAAAAAAAATTCAAAATCCGGAAAAAAATGCTTGCAATTGCTCTTTATGTGCTATATAATATAGCCACAAGGGACGAAAAGGAGCCAAAAGGAAATTTTAAACATCTTTTTCGCACTCATTGCAAATCATCAGCAGAAAGGAGAGGGATCGTATGCCGGCAGCGCCCGTTCACGAAAGTCTCGGCGGCAGAGAAATAAGAACGTTTGACCAGACCCACCGTTTGTCCATACCTACCAAGTTCAGATTCCGTTACGGCTCTACGGTCTATCTTCTTAAGAACTTCCAGGCCGCAGGTGAGGAATGTATAGTCGTCTATAACGAAGAGGATTATCTTAAGGTATATGACGGCATCGCAAAATCATATGACGGAGCGGAGCTCACCTATATGCAGCGTTTCTTTGCAAATAACGTATGTATGGCCAATATAGATAAAGCCGGCAGAGTATCAATCCCCGATGAATTTCTCGAGCATGCTCTCCTTAAAGACGAGCCGGAGGCCCTGCTGGTATGTCAGCCCGACAGGCTGGAGATCTGGAATGAAGAAAAATGGAAGAAGCTGTTTGACGTCGAGGTCAAACCCGATTTCTCCAAGTTCAACATTTCACCCAGAGGATAATTCATGGACTTTTTTGCCTTTCATCATACCCCCGTATTGTTTGCAGAAACAATAGATGCAATCGGCATAAAACCCGACGGGATTTATGTCGATTGCACCGCCGGTGGGGGCGGGCATTCCTCGGCAATAGCCGAAAAGCTCACCACGGGCAAACTGATAGCCCTTGACAGAGACCCCGAAGCAATCGATGTGCTCACACAGCGGTTTTCAGGCAATAATAATGTAATAATAATACAAAACAACTTTTTTAATATAAAATCCATACTTAACGAGCTCGGCAACGGAGCAGTGGATGGCATCCTTGCCGATCTCGGTGTAAGTTCTCATCAGCTTGATGATGCGTCACGGGGGTTTTCTTTCCACAAAAACGCCCCGCTTGACATGCGAATGAGTAAGGAGGGCACGAGCGCAAAGGACGTGGTAAATTCTTTGCCCGAGCAAGAACTTCGCCGCATTATTTACGAATACGGCGAAGAAAAATTTGCGCCTTCCATAGCATCCGCCATCGTCAGGGCAAGGGACGAAAAGCCCATCGAAACAACTTTTGAACTCAGCGACATTATTTCCGGAGCGATGCCTGCCGCCGCAAGGCGCGACGGGCACCCGGCACGCAGAACGTTCCAGGCGCTCAGAATCTATGTCAACGGGGAGCTTGATGGGCTCACAAACGCGGTTGAGGACATGTTTGACTGCCTCAAGCCGGGAGGACGGCTGTGTGTTATCAGCTTTCACTCCCTCGAGGACAGAGCCGTGAAACGTGCTCTCGCTCCTCTGGCGAAGGGCTGCACGTGCCCCAAAAATTTTCCCGTTTGTGTGTGCGGTAATACGCCGAAAGCAAAGTTGTTTAAACCCGTAACTCCCGGGGATGATGAGCTTCGGGAAAACCCAAGAAGCCGGTCGGCAAGGCTGAGAGTTGCCGAAAAACTGTAATTATTCTGTCAAAGAAGGAGGGACGGCAATGGATGAGTTCGATTATATCCCCGGCTTAGTGCCTTCTCCCTTTGCGTCATCCGCCGCCCCCAAGCTTGACAGAGATGACAGTCTTGAAGAAATAAACGTTTCCGTAACCGAGCCGGAGCACTCTCCCGCCGCGGACCCTCGGATTACAGGTGTCAAGCGGTTTCTCGCTCTTTCGCTCGCCGTGCTCGTGCTTACGATGATGTTTTGCAGCGTAATGTATGTCAATACCAAAATCAATTCGGATATGAGAGCTGTTTCCGAGCTCTCCTCGGACATTAAGGAAGCGCAGGCGGAGAATATCCGGCTGCACGCGGAGTTTTCCTCTATGGTGTCCGCCGACAAAGTCCGTAATTACGCAGTTTCCGTGCTGGGAATGCAGAAGATAGAGAGATACCAGATACACTATTTTGAAAACCGCAGCGGCAATACCGTTGTGGTCGCAAACGGAAAGACACAAAACGTTGGTGCGCAGAATAGCTGATCAATGCTGTTTCAAACAAAACTGGAACAGCATTTTTTGGCTTATTTATTTTATATTTAAATCAAAGTTTTAGAAAGGAGAGCGATTATGGCCGGCAGCAGCAAACCCCAAAAAGATTATAAATCCGCCGCGGCCTCAAATATGAGGCTTGTCGCTCTTCTGCTTGCCGCGGCCACTCTCGTGGTCACGGTAAGGCTTTTTGATGTCCAGATTGTTCACGCCGATAAATACAAAAAGAGCGCGACCTACGCACAGTGGAATGAGGAAACGCTCAGCGCAATGAGGGGCACGATATATGACGCAAACGGCAGTGTGATTGCCCGCAGCGCGCAGACTTGGCAGCTCTATGTTATCCCCGAGAATTTTTCGGATGACTCATTCAGAAGCGCCGTATGTACCGACCTCGCACAGCAGCTCGGGCTTGATTATGACGAGCTTATGGAGGTCACAAGGACAGAGCAGCAGACAGATGAAAACGAGCTTGTCATCGCTCACAAGAAAACCGTAAAGACTCAGATGGAGCTTTCCGAAAAGAAGCTTATCGACTGCGGTGAGGACGAAAAGAGAGGCACGGACGCCAAGTGCCTTATGCACAAGACTTTCGTCAAGGGCGGCAAAACATTCAAGTACAGCGATGTTATCGGCCTTGATACCGACAGCAAGAGATATTACCCGATGGGCAGCTTCGCCTCCTCTCTTGTGGGCACCGTCAATTCGGACGGCGAGGGTGTAACGGGTATTGAGAGATATTACAACAGCCTTCTTTCCGGTTCGGACGGCAAGGTTACATCCTACGGCACAAACCTTGACGAGGGCAACGAGAATTACTACAGCGCGGTCAACGGCACAAACCTTGAGCTCACCATTGACGAAACGGTGCAGTATTGCCTTGACGAGCAACTTCAAGCGGTTTATAAAACCAGCGGCGGCATCGGCGCTTACGGCATAGTGATGGATGTAAATACCGGCGCCATTCTCGCAATGGACGCGGTCGGCTACAAGGGCGGCTATGACCTTAATGACCCCGATACGGTCAACAGCTACTATGAGGCCGAGGCGGACAGAGCCGCGCAGAATGACAACTTCGATTACCTCGAAAAATATCTCAAGGATGTTGAGGACGGCGAAGAGGAGCTTGAGGAAATCAGAAATATGTCCTCGTTTGAGGAGCGCTCGGCGGCGCACAGAAGACGCCTGAGATATTTCTTCCGCCTTGAGCAGTGGAACAACTACCTCGTTTCTGAAACCTATCACCCCGGTTCTGTTTTCAAAATTTTCCTGACAGCCGCGGCGATAGAGGAGCACATCCTTGAGGACGATTACACATACTGCTGCGGCGGCAGCATCACGGTTGACGACAGAACCTTCAACTGCCACTATTCACCGGGCCACGGATATCAGGACTTGAGAAAAGGTCTTATGAATTCCTGCAACCCATTCTTCGTAAAACTCGGCCTGACCCTCGGCTCCGAAACCTTTTTCAAATATTTCAAGGCTTTCGGCTTTACCGAAAAAACAGGTATTGAGAGCATAGAGGAGGCAAACTCCATTTATTACAAAGAGGACGAGCTCACAAGAGTTACCCTCGCGAGTGAATCCTTCGGCCAGACATTCAGCATAACCCCCATTCAGGTCATTACAGGCATTTCCGCTATAGCAAACGGCGGCTACCTTATGGAGCCCTATCTCGTAGCGAAACAGCTTGACGATGACGGCAATATAATCAAGCGCACAACCCCAACGGTTAAACGCCAGGTTATTTCAGGCGAAACCGCGGCTGAAGTCGCCTCCATGATGGAAGACGTTGTCAAGAGCGGCACAGGTAAAAACGGATATGTCGCCGGCTACCGCGTAGCGGGTAAAACCGGTACCACGCAGAAGTATCAGCTCAAGGGCACATACATTGCCTCCTTCGGATGCTTCGCTCCCGCGGATGACCCCGAGATAGCGGTGCTCATCATCGTTGACGAGCCGCAGGGCGAGATTAACGGCTCCACCGTCTGCGCTCCCGTAGCGGCAAAGGTTGTTGAAGCGACACTCGAGTATCTCGGAGTTGAGAGACAGTACACCGAAAACGAAATGAGTCAGCTTGACACAACCACACCCGGTGTTATCGGCAAGGACCCCGATACGGCGGAGGATATACTTGAAGAAGCGGGCTTCACCGTAAGAGTGATAGGCGACGGCGGCACAGTCGTCAGCCAGAGCCCCGCAGGCGGTCAAACCATACCGCAGGGCGGCGTGGTGGCCATTTACACAACCGATGACGATGAGGAGAAGCTCACCGTCACCGTGCCGGACCTTTCGGGTCTCGGCGTCAGCGGAGTCAAGAAATACGCCGCATCGGAAGGCGTTAACGTAAGAATATCCGGCAACTCCGGCAGCGGAGTCGTTTCATACGATCAGAGTGTTGAAGCGGGCGCCGAAACGGAGTACGGCACAATCATCACGGTGTATTTCAAGTCCTATGAGAATATAGGAGACGCCACCTGACAAAAAGCGCAAACACGGAGGGAAAACCTATGAAGATTTCCGAACTCGTTGCCGGAATCAATTATTCGGGCAGCTTTGAAGATAAAGAAGCGGGCATAATCACCGATAACTCAGAAAAGGTGTGCCCCGGCTGTATATTCGTATGCATAAAAGGCAAGCGCTTTGACGGCCACACAAAGGCGGCGGAGGCGCTCGCAAAGGGAGCCGCCGCGGTAGTTGTGAGTAGCGATCTCGGCCTTGAAAATCAAATTATTGTTGAGGACACAAGAGCGGCTTATACACTGCTCTGCGCCGCCTCGCACGGTAATCCCGAAAAGCGCCTCAAGCTTATCGGCATAACGGGCACAAACGGCAAAACCACAACGGCGTTTGTCATCAGGGACGCGCTCGGGCATCTCGGGTGCAAAACCGGTATGATAGGCACAGTCAAAAATGTTATCGGCGACACGGAAGAGCCCGCCTCCCTCACTACACCCGACGCCAATGACCTTTTCGCTCTCTTCGAACGTATGGCTGACTGCGGATGTGAATACTGCGTGATGGAGGTTTCATCACAGGCGCTCGCGCAGAAAAGAGTTGAAGGCCTGCATTTCGCGTGCGCGATATTCACAAACCTCACTCGCGACCATCTCGATTATCACGAAACAATGGAAAACTATATGGCGGCAAAGCATATGCTCTTTGAAAACTGCGATACAGCCGTCTTAAACGCCGATGACGAAGCGGCGGAATATATGATGCAAGGCACGCAGTGCAGAAATGTTACATTCTCGCTCGGCAATGACAATTGCGATTACACCGCCAAAAACATCAGATATTCAGCGAAAGGCGTTAAGTACGAAATAATATCAAATGAGGGCATCTGCAGAGTTTCATTCGGCGTGCCCGGTGAATTCAACGTTTACAACTCAATGGGCGCGGCGGTTTGCCTCATGGAACTCGGCTTTGACAGAAAGAGCGTTTCGGACGCCGTTTCCGCAAGCAGGGGAGTGCCCGGCAGAATGGAGGTTGTGCCCACCGACACACCTTATTCGGTTATCATCGATTACGCCCATACTCCGGACGGCCTGAGCAACATTCTCACATCCCTTCGCAAAATCACCGAGGGCAGAATAATTGCCGTTTTCGGATGCGGCGGAGACAGAGACAGGACCAAGAGACCCATTATGGGAGAAATCGGTACCCGCCTTTCGGATATAGCCGTTATAACATCGGATAACCCCAGGACAGAGGATCCCGACGCGATTATCGCCGAGATTCTCACGGGCGTTGAAAAGCACCGTAACAAGAAGATTGTTGTTGAGGCGGACAGGACCAAGGCCATCGGCAAGGCTCTCGGATACGCTCAGCCCGGCGACGTGGTTGTGCTCGCGGGCAAGGGCCACGAAACCTATCAGATACTTGCTACGGGTAAAATTCATTACGACGAAAGAGAAGTAGTCGCATCATTTTTGAAATGAGGAGATAAAATGCTACCCTTGACATATAAGGAAGCTGCCGCGGCGGTAAACGGCGAAACTTCGCTTGAAGGGCAGTTTACCGGCGTAAGCACCGACACCCGCAAGATTACCCCGGGCTCGCTGTTTATAGCGCTTGCAGGTGAAAACTTTGACGGTCACGAGTTTGCCGCCTGTGCGCTGGAAAAAGGCGCCGGAGCGGTCGTTGTCGAAAAAGACTGCGGTCTCGGCGACAGGCAGATTCTTGTTGAAAGCACTCACGAAGCGCTGCTTGCGCTCGCCGGCTATTACAGGTCACTTTTCAATATTCCCGTTATCGGCATCACCGGGTCGGTCGGAAAAACAACCACTAAAGAGATGACCTATACCGTGCTCAGTTCAAAATACAAAACCCTTAAAAACGAGGGTAATCTCAATAATGAAATCGGTGTTCCCCTCAGCGTCCTTGCCATCAAGCCCGGGACTGATGTCGCCGTCATCGAGATGGGCGCCAGCCATCCGGATGACCTGATGCCGCTTCTCGCCGTCTCAGATCCTGATTACGGCATCATCACCAATGTGGGCAAAGCCCACCTGGAGGGTTTCGGCAGTTTTGAAGGAGTAAAGAGGGCCAAGGGGCTTCTCTATGATCATATAGCGGCTAAGGGAGGGACGATCCTCCTCAATGGAGACGATCCAATTCTCTCGGAAATGGCCGCGGCGCGTTCCCTGGAGCCGGTCCTCTATGGCGTGAAGACTCAGGGCTGCACAATCCTTCCCCCTTCGCCGGAGCACCCGTATCTTCGGATAGAGAAAGGAGGCAGAGTGATCCAGACCCATCTCGTTGGCAGTTATAACGCTCCCAACGTGCTTGCCGCCATCGCTGCAGCGGTGCTTTTCGGCGTCCCCGAAGAAGACGCCATCCGTGCGATCGAGGCCTACATCCCTTCGAACAACCGCTCCGAGATGGCCCGCACAGAGCACAATGTCCTGATTGAGGATTTCTACAACGCCAACCCTTCCAGCATGGCTGCGGCACTTGAGAATTTTGCCTCTGTCGAGGCGCCTCTCAAGAGCGTCCTTCTTGGTGATATGAGGGAGCTCGGACCGGACTCCGTCGCAGAGCACGAGTCTGTGATCCAGCGGCTTGCAGGGATGACTCTCCACAAAGTGTTCCTTGTCGGAGAGGAGTTCGGCAAGGCGCTCAAAAAGGCACCTGCGCCTTCTTCCTGGCACTGGTTCGCCACCTCCGACGACCTCGC
>DBWO01000055.1:50981-96405 GCA_002309055.1 Ruminococcaceae bacterium UBA1236 | reverse complement strand
CAGATTGAGGTTACATTCGATATCGACGCAAACGGTATAGTTCACGTTTCGGCAAAGGATCTCGGCACACAGAAAGAGCAGTCTATCTCCATCACCGCTTCCTCGAATATGAGCAAGGAAGATATCGACAAGGCGGTTGCCGAGGCGGAGAAATTCGCTGAGGAAGACAAGAAACGCCGTGAGGATGTTGACACGCGCAACGAAGCGGATCAGATGGTTTACCAGACAGAGAAGCTTCTGAGCGAAAACGGCGACAAGTTTGATGAGGCGGATAAGACCGCTCTGAACGAAAAGGTTGAGGCTCTTAAAGAGGCCATCAAGGGCGATAATATCGACGCCATTAAGTCCGCAAAGGACGAGCTTACCTCCAAGTTCTATGAGGTCAGCGCAAAGATGTATCAGGCGGCAGGCGGCGCAGAAGGCCAGCCCGATTTCGGTCAGGCACCCGGCGCGGACGAAGGATACACCGATTTCACGGACGCCGACAACCAGTAATATACGGTAAAGATTCCAAGAGAAATGCCGCATAAACAAAAGCTTTATGCGGCAGCTCTTCCGTATTGAGTTAGGAGAATTCCTTTGGAGAATAAGAGAGATTATTACGAGGTGCTCGGCTTAAGCAAGGGAGCATCCGATGATGAAATAAAAAAAGCATACAGGCAGATGGCGAAAAAATACCATCCCGATCTGAACCCGGGCAACGCCGAAGCCGAAGCCAAATTCAAAGAGGTTAACGAAGCGTACGAAGTGCTTTCAGACAGCGAGAAGAAAGCGCGTTATGACCGTTTCGGTCACGCGGGAGTTGACCCGAATTACGGCGCAGGCGAAGGCGGATTCGGCGCGGGCGGCTTTGATGTTGACCTCGGTGATATTTTCGGCTCGTTTTTCGGCGGCGGTTTCGGAGGATTCGGCTCTCAGAGAAGCAATCCCAACGCTCCGCGCAGAGGCGAGGATATCCAGACCAAAATCACCATTTCTTTTGAAGAGGCGGCAAAGGGCTGCAAGCGTACCGTTGATGTGAACAGGGTTGAGACCTGCCCCGACTGCCACGGCAGCGGAGCGGCTCCCGGGACGGGCCGTCACACCTGCCCGGACTGCCAGGGCAAAGGATTTGTTTCCGTTACTCAGAATTCGCTTTTCGGCAAAATTCAGACTCAAAGAGCATGCCAGAAGTGCGAAGGCAAGGGCACAATTATAGACACCCCGTGCTCCAAGTGCCGCGGACAGGGCAGAGTTTCAAAGCGCACAGGCGTTGAGATTAATGTGCCGGCAGGTATCGACAACCGTCAGGTGTTTGCCGTGAGCGGCGCGGGTAACGCGGGCGCAAACGGCGGCCCCGCGGGCGATCTCAGGGTTGCGGTATTTGTAAGACCTCACCCCGATTTTGCAAGGGACGGCTACAACGTGTATCTTGAGCAGCACATTTCCTTTACTCAGGCGGCGCTCGGTGACAAGATAAGAATTCCCACCCTTGATAATGACGTTCTCATCGATATCCCGGCGGGCACACAGTCCGGCGATGATTTCAAACTCAAGGGCAAGGGTATTCAGGTGCTTAACGGCAAAACGCGCGGCGACCAGATAGTGCATATCATAGTCGATGTGCCCACTCAGCTTAACGAAAGGCAGAGAGAGCTTATAACGGAGCTTGAAAAAGAGCTCGGCGTTAAGCGCGGCGCTCCCGTCAAGTCCAAAAAAACCAAGTTCACCGATAAATTCAAGAATTAACCCGAAAGAGCCGTTCCCGGACGGCTCTTTGTTTATCCTTTATGTTGACTTATTTGTAAAAAAGGTATAGTATTTAAAGGTAAACCATTCGCTAAGGAGAATCACCATGAAAAGAATCATATCAATAGTACTTGCTCTTGCTCTTGTCCTTTTCGCTTTCGCATCCTGCGGCGGTAATACGCAGAGCAAAGAAAAAGAAGATATCCCCGCCGACGGCGGTACCGTGCTTGTGAAATTTACAATGGAAGGCGGTCAGACCTTCACTCTTGAGCTCTATCCCAACTACGCTCCCGAAACGGTTGTCAATTTCCTCGCTCTTGTCAAAGCAGGCGAATATAACGGCACCATATTCCACAGGGTTATTAACGGCTTTATGGCGCAGGGCGGCGCTTTCCTGCCCGACGGCACTCAGAAAACATCGCAGAAAATAAAGGGTGAGATGCCCAATAACGGATTTACCCAGAATACTCTCAAGCACGAGAGAGGCGTTATTTCAATGGCGCGTATTCCCGGTGACTATAACTCCGCATCAAATCAGTTCTTTATCTGCTATGATACCGTGGATTATCTTGACGGCGAGTACGCTGCGTTCGGCAGAGTTATTGACGGTATGGAAACAATCGATTCCTTCCTCGAAATTGAGAGAACTGTCGGCGCGGATAAACAGCTTTCTTCGCCCGTTACACCCATCATAATCGAAAAAGCGGAGGTTCTGTAATGACTAATGTCACAATGAAGGGCTACAAGGTCAGTGAACTGAGCTTTGTCAACAAGTATAACGAAGGCACCAAAATTCAGTTCACAAACAAGCTCACATACAACGTGAAATACAGCGGAGGCAACATCTGTGTGGGCGAGCTTTCCGTTGAAGCGTCCGACAAAGAAGCGCCGGAAAAATTCTGCGTAAAAATGGTTATAAACGGCTTTTTTGAATATGACACATCAAAGGAAAAAGAGATTATTCACGTTGCCACCTTCAAAGAGCTTTATCCTCTTTGCAAGAGCATAATCATCACCGTTTCTTCAAACGCGGGCGTACCCCCGATTATTCTGCCCCCGTTTGATATTGAAGGTCAGAGCATTTACAGATTTGAAAAGAATGTCTGAGTTTTTTCAGAGGAGATAAAAATGGATATACTTGATTTGGTAATGAAAGGCATAATCGGCATAGACCACCATTACGCAAAAAAGGTTTCAAAGAAGCAGGAAGCCCCCGCTATACCCGAGGAGCCCGTCTGCACCATTAAAGGCAGCGGCTTCAGAATGGGCTTTTCAACCGCGGAGATAATGCCCAATGTTGAAAGCGGCAGAACATTCTGGATTGCGGGTCACGGCTCGGGCCACAAAATGGAAGGCATAATCTCGCCCGTTTACGTCAGCGCCGTCTGGACGGATTGCGGAAACGACGAGGGTATGCTTTGGCTCAGCGCGGATATCATCGGCCTTACGCGCATTGAGGTTGAGCAGATTCGTCAGCGCATCCTCGCCTCGGATGTTATTAAGGGATGCAAGCTCATCAATATGAGCGTCACGCACAGCCATTCGGGCATTGATACTCTCGGCTACTGGGGCAAACCCATAGCGAGCGTGCCTCTCAACGGCAAAGACGCAGAGTATATGGAAACCCTTATGTCAAACTGCGTCAAGGTGTCCGAGGAGGCGTTCCTCGCCCGCAGAAGCGGAAAGCTTTATGACGGCAGAATTGAGATAAAAGACGGCCTTTTCACCAAGAGAGGTTTTATCGACAAGCACGAGTTTCTCACAAGGCTCCGCTTTGCCCCCGATGACGGCTCGCCCGAAATCTGGCTTATGAATTTCGGCGGCCATCCCAATTCGCTCGGCGGCGGCAACAGAATGCTCAGCGGCGAATATCCCTACTTTATGCGGGAAATCATCAAGGAGCAGAAGGGCGCGGATGTGCTCTTCACAATCGGCGCGATAGGCGGCATGGATGTAGCGGAGCAGGCGGAAGACAGGCTTGAGTGCGTTAAGCTTCAGGGCAAGATGATTGCCGAGAAATCCTTTGAAATAACGGATGAAAAGGAACTTGAGCCCGAGATAAAATATGTTCAGCAGACCTTCTATATGCCTGTTGACAACTATGTGCTCACTCTGCTCGCCATTATCCACACAATGAGTTTCAAGGCCTATCCGAGCAAAACGAGCTTAACGGGCGTTGCCACAAAATCCGAGATGACTTATATGACAATCGGCTCGCAGAAATTCGTGATTCTCCCGGGCGAGAGCTTTGTTTCAACAGTTTACGGCTCCTATATGGATGCCGATACAGCACCCACGGGCAAGGGTGCTGAAATAAATCCAACGCCGCTTTGTGAAATCTGCGGCGACAGCGAAATAATAGCCGTAGGCAACAGCAACGATATGACGGGCTATGTTGTGCCGCCCAATGATTTCATTCTCAACCCCACACAGCCGTTCTTAAACGGTGTCAAGGACAAAAACGGGCTTAATCATTATCACGAAACCAACTCAATGGGCGAAAGCACTCAGGGTGTGCTCGCGGATGAATTCAGCCGCCTTGTCAACAGAATGCAGGCGGCGCAGTAACAACCGGATAAAAAAAGATTAAAGGCTCGCAGGGTTAATCCTGCGAGCCTTGTTTTTGTTTAAATGTTCAAGCGAATCAAATCTGATCTATGTTGAGCTTCTGCTTTGCGAATATCATTCTGAAGAAGTACACAATCTTTGCAAAAAATCCGGTCTGTACAGTCACATTCTCGGTTTGCGACTCAACGGTCTTTTCCGCCGTCACAAGCTTCAGTTTAACGGAGTAGCTTGCTGTCGCGCTGCTCACCTTGTAGGAGAGTGAACCGTCATCATTGTATTCTTTGCCGTCAACAACCCAGATGAGCTTGGTGTAGTCATCCGCGTTAATTACCGCGTGGAATGTGACGGAGGTCTTGTAGCCGATTGTTCTTGAACCCGTATACGCTTTTATTGCCACGCTCGGGTCTCTCTTGAATACCGCGTTGAATGTGAGGTTGGACGCGGGCATCGTTCCGGGGATTTCGGGGGTCCAGCCGATGAATGTTGCGCCTGATTTTTCGGGTGCAGCCGGAGGAGTAATCACCGCTCCGTAAGCCACCTGCATGGTGCGGTAAGTTGCGGTGTCAACCCTGAATGTTACCGTGTAAAGCTTTGCCGTATAAGTGCCTGTTACCGTTATATCCCTTGCGGGCATTGAGGCCGGTATTTCGCCCCAGGCGAAGGTGTAACCCTCTCTCTCGCTTACCTGAGGAGGTGTGAGCGTGCCGCCGAAATCAATCTGCTCCGTCTTGATTACGGTGCCGTCCGCCTTGTAGGTTACCGTGTATTTGTTAACCGTCCAGGTCGCTTCCGCGGTGATGTCTCCGGCGGGCATCGTCTGAGGCAGAGCGGGTGACCATTCTTTGAATGTGTATCCCTCTTTTTCGGGTGTGTCGGGGGCCTGCACCGGGTCACCGTAAGCTATGTTTTTAACTTCGTATGTGTTTCCATCAACTTTAAATGTAGCTTTGTAGATGTTCTTTGACCATATTGCCGTCACCTCGAGATTGCTGTCGGGCATTGTCTCGGGAATGGCAGGAGACCACTTAACAAAGGTGTAGCCTTCTTTGGTGGGCGCCTCGGGCGCTTCAACCGGTTCGCCGGGATAGTAAACCGCGCTGTTTACATATGAGCCGCCGTCGGTGTTGAAGGTAATCTGCCTGCCCTCTTTCCAGGTGAGCACGTAGCTTGCTTCGCCGAGGCACGTGTCGCTGAGCGCTTCGCCGCCTGCGGTGCGCCAGCCTTCTGTGACGAAGTTATCTCTCTCGGGTACTTCGGGCACGCTTATAGTCTGCTCATATTTGTAAATTGCGCTCTGATTTTCCATGCCTTCAACGCCGAAATCAAATGACACGGTGTATGTCTCTCTGTCGTAGCAAAGGTAAAGCTCTGTGCTGCCGTCGGGGGCGATATTGTCGCTCACCTTGCTCTTTTCCGAGTTGAATACAAAGTGTTCAATCGTTTCGGGCTCAATCGTAACGGGGGCGTCCGTTGTGCCCTGATAATCTGTCTCCTGAGCGGTGTATTCGTCATCGTTCGCGTTCTGCTTGTAAACGGTTACGGTATAGGGAGTGTCTGTATTGGGCGTCCATACCGCCGACACATCAAGGCTGTTATCGGGCATTGCTTCGGGCAGAGCGGGGGACCAACCGCCGAAAGTGTAGCCCTGTTTTGCGGGAGTTTCGTATTCTATCGTTTTGCTGTATTCAACAGTTTTTACGAGTGTATCAGAATCGGTTGAGGCAAATTTGCCGCCGTTTGCGTCAAAGGTTACATCGTGCTTGTTGAGTTCCCAATCTGCGAAGAAGGTGAGTTTGTATCCGGGCATTGTCGCCGGAATATCACAGTCCCATCCCTTGAATGCCATGCCTGTCACGGCTTCGGGCTCATAAGCGGTTATCCCGTCACCCTCGGTGTAATAATCCGTGTAAGTCTGAGTGTGGTCCGCGTCGTAATAATAGGTTACGGGCAGTTTGCCGATCACTTCGTTTGTGTCGCCGAGGTTGAGTGTCATTGCGGGTCTCACACCGCTCAGATAATACATCTGAGTTTTTCCCGATGCCGTACCCGCCTGGGTTACATACGAAAGGTTTACAAATTCGTCTGTGTTGCATTCGTCGTCAATCCAGTAAATTGATGAAAATTCACCGTTTACTTTTGCGTCTTTCCACTGACCGACTGCGTGAGAATAATCCGTACCGCGTGCCGTGCGGTTGGGGTCCGGTTTGGATTTGTCGGGATTAAAGGCATAATCCCCGTTTGTAAGTTCGCTTAAAGCAGGCAGTCTGACACCGCCGATTATCTCAGCGCTCTCTTCCGAAGTGAACGCCGTGTTTTTGAAATCGGAGTTCAGCCAGGAATAGAGATTTGTCTGCGAGAAGAGCATATCCGAGTCCGCGTGTAATCTGATAACATTGTCAGCGTAAAGAGTATATTTGCTGATTACAAATCCCAAATCTTCATCAATAACAAGCCACTCAATCGGATCATATCTGAACCAGTAAATAATGTTTTTGTCGTAGCCCGTTCTGTGCTGATTTGTCGCTTCCATTTCACTTGAATAGTTTGAAGCGTTTTCATCATACGGAGCGCGGCTGTATGAATAATTGGGCCTGTATTTTGTGAATCTTACGGCGCGGTAGGAAACACCCTCAAACACTACATCCGCGTAGAAGGTATAGTCGTCCCTCGCCTGTGAGCCGTCTACACCGGTGCCGATATAATAGTCATAAGCTGTCCAGCTGCTGTCGTCAATCAGGGCATTGAGGGATGAAATAAGCGTTTCATCCTCCACCTTTGACTGCGGATATGAGCCGTATGTGATTACTTCATACTCCTCATATCTTGCTGCGAAAGATATGACAGCCATGGGAATAACGGCGGCAACAAGCAGCAGAGCAAGCACCACAGCCGTTAACTTATTGACGGTTTTTAACATGTCCGTAAACCTCCCGGGTACATTTTTTCAAATATATAATATCACACAAAATTCTGTTGGTCAATATAAAGGATTTGAGCCGGCGTTTGACAAGTGTCCGGCACGGTGGTAAAATCAAAAACGGAGGGATTAACATGAAATTCAGAAAAATGGTTTCAATCGTTTTCGCCCTAATTTTCGCGTTTAATTCCTGTGTTTTTCCGGCTTTTGCCGCAGAAGAAACAGAGCCGGAAAAGAGCGCGGGTTCAGCCTTTACAAAGGATGATTTTCTCTCGGCGAAGGGCAAAAAAATCGTTAACGCAAAGGGTGAGGAGGTCCGCCTCAGAGGCGTAAATCTCGGTGCCTGGCTGATTTTTGAGGACTGGCTCTGCCCCTATGAGGATGTCAATGACAACTACGAGGTTGTTGAGCTTTTAACAGAGCGTTTCGGGCAGGAAAGAGCCTATGAGCTTCTCAACACCTACTACGATAATTTTATCACCGGATACGACTTTGATCTGATAAAATCCATGGGTTTCAACTGCGTGAGAATTCCTTTCTGGTTCCGCAATTTCTACTATGACGATAACGGCACAAAGATACTTGATGAAAACGGAAACTGGGATTTTTCACGCCTCGAGTGGGCGGTTGACGAGTGCTCAAAGAGAGGCATTTATGTTATCCTCGATATGCACGGCGCGGTCGGCTATCAGAGCGACGCGCCTCATGCGGGTAAAGGCCTTTCGTGCGGCCTCTATGAGCAAACGGAGCAGGGCGAGAGATACCGTGAACTCACCATTGAACTCTGGCAGGCGATAGCGGAGATTTTCAAAGACAATCCCGCCGTGGCGATGTATGACCTTCTCAATGAGCCGATGTGCGATGTGGACTGCACCGAAATCCGCCGCAGAATCAATAATGAATACATCTACACAATTCTTTATGATGCCGTGCGTGAGGTTGACAGCGACCATCTTATTTCAATAGAGTGCATCTGGACCTGCCTTGCTGCTCCTCATAAGCAGTTCAAGGGCTGGGAAAACATCGTTTATCAGGTGCATTTTTATCAGAATTCCGATTTTATCTTCAACCTTTTCGTTTTCCTCACACGCCTCTGGTTCAGCGATTCTCCGCTGCTTATGGGCGAATTCTATCCGCATAAGGAAACCACCTGGGCAAACTGCTTTGCCACAATGGAAAAACACGGCTACTCCTGGATGCTCTGGACTTACAAAGCGACGGGCCACGGTATGTGGGAAGGCGACTGGTGCATAATGGGCAGCAAGGACGGCTTTGAGCGCGCAAAGCTGAAAACAGACAGCTTTGAGGAAATTGCCCGCAAGTGGGGCGAATGCCAGAAGACCGAAAACGGCTATACGGATTCAGGCCATTATGACAGAGACGTCAAAGCTTTTTTAAAGTGAAAGATTACTGTTTAGGGGAGACCTCTTCGGAGGCCTCCTTTTTATATTCACTTGACAAAATGCTCTTTTTTATATATTATATTATGGGTTTATAGTCAGGAAGTCTGCCCTCAAATCTTTTTTGACAAAAGCGCGTGAAAGCGCGTCACACAGAATATATCGTAAACTTTTTTTTACAGGAGATATTATGCAGAGAAAATCAAGCAAAAAAACAGAAAAAACCAACAAGAAGCAGAGCCCCGAAAACGAAACGAAATCCGCGGGCAAAGCAAATAAAGCAAATAAAAACTCAAAAGCGGCAAAGTCACAGCCCAAGGCACAGAAAAACAAAGAGACCGCCGCCGAAACACCCGTTTCCGCAAACTCCCCCCGCAAGCCCGGATCCAAGCGCTCGCCCAAGCCCCGCAACGGCTCCCAGAAGAAGCGCTCCGCCGCCGCTTCCGCAAGCCCCGTGAGAATCGCATTCCTCGGCGGTATAAATGAAGTGGGCAAAAATATGACCCTCTATGAATATGAGGATGATATGTTCATTGTGGACTGCGGCCTCGCTTTTCCCGATGTTGATATGCCCGGTATAGATATGGTTATCCCCGATTTCACCTTTGTTGAGAAAAACAGGGAAAAAATAAAAGGCATCGTAATAACACACGGCCACGAGGACCACATCGGCGGCCTTTCCTACCTGCTCAAAACGGTAAACATCCCCGTTTACGGCACAAAGCTCACAATAGGCCTTATAGAGGGCAAGCTCAGGGAGCACGGCCTTCTTTCAAGCGCTCAGCTTAATGTGGTGAGCCCCGGCGATGTTATCACACTCGGCGCATTTACCGTTGAGATGATTCACGTTAATCATTCCATACCCGACTCAATCGGTCTCGCGATAAGATGTGCGGGAGGCACGGTTGTGCAGACGGGCGACTTCAAGATTGATACAACACCCATTGACGGCGATGTGATAGACCTCGCGAGATTTGCAAAGCTCGGCAGCGAGGGCGTGCTTGCCCTGCTTTCCGATTCCACCAACGCGGAGCGCCCCGGTTTCACCGAGAGTGAGCGCAAGGTGGGCGAGAGCCTCGACACGCTCTTCAGACAGGCGGGCAAAAACCGCATCATCATCGCGACATTCGCCTCAAACATCCACAGAGTTCAGCAGATTATCAATGTGGCGCACTCCCTCGGCAGAAAGGTGTGTATGGTGGGACGGTCCCTTGAAAACGTTGTCAGCATTTCCGCCGAACTCGGGTATCTGACCGTGCCTAAAAACGTGCTTATTGAGCCCGATGAACTTGGTAACTATAAACCCGAAAAGCTCGTTATCATCACAACGGGCAGTCAGGGCGAGCCGATGAGCGCTCTCACCCGTATGGCATTCTCCGAGCACAGAAAAGTCGGAATAATGCCCGGCGATTTCGTTATCATTTCGGCAACCCCCATCCCCGGCAACGAAAAGACGGTCGGCAACGTAGTGAACGAGCTTATGAAGCTCGGAGCTCACGTCATCTACGAAAAAATGTATGACGTTCACGTTTCGGGTCACGCCTGCCGTGAGGAGCTCAAGCTTATGATGAGTATCGTAAAGCCGAAGTTCTTCATTCCCGTTCACGGCGAGCAGAAGCATCTTCAGAAGCACGCCGACCTTGCCCTGAGTATGGGTATCCCGAAAGACAGGATCTTTATTGCCGACAACGGTATGGTTGCCGAGCTCACATCAAAGAGCATCAAGAAGGGCACACCCGTCACGGCCGGTAAAGTGTTTGTTGACGGCAGCGGCGTAGGCGATGTAGGCTCCGTTGTTATAAGAGACAGAAAGAAACTCGGCGAAGACGGCATCATCGTTGTCACCGCCTCGCTCGATTACGAAACAGGCCAGCTTATCGCGGGCCCCGAGGTGCTCTCAAGAGGCTTCGTCTATGTCAAAGAATCGGAGGAGCTTATCGACGGCGCGCGCAATGCGGCGGAAAAAGCACTTGAAAACTGTTATTATTCAAACATAAACGATTTGAACGCCATAAAAGGCAAGGTCAAGGACGCTGTCGCGAAATATGTCAGGGAAAAGACAAAGCGCGACCCCATGATTCTTCCGGTTATTATGGAGGTATAAATGAGATTAAAAGGCTTTCGTTATGACGGCTTTGTGATTACACTTGCCCTTACAGCTGCCCTCGGATTCGCGGCGTACACCGCAATTTCGGGCAACACACGGCTCGCGCTCTATGAGTGTGCGGCCATATTGGGCATACTCGTTTTATTCGCTGTGAGGGCTCTGCTCGGCAAAAGAAGATACCGCCGTATGCTCAGGAGCGCCGCGAGAAAGCTTGACCACACCAATTCCAAGGTGCTTGAAACGCTTTCATACCCCGTGTGCGTTGCGGATGAGGACGGCCTTGTCACATGGTGCAACGATCTTTTTGCCGCCGATGTCGCGGGGGCTGAGCTGAGCCAGAGTTATTCTGTCAACCGTTTCCTCAAAGGCGCGGACCCCGACAGCGGCAGTGTTTGCGTGCCGGTAGGCGAAAAGTATTTCACTGTTTTCTCAAATCATTATCACCGCGACGGCAAAAACTTCACCGTCTATGAGCTTATCGACAATACCTCCCTCAAAAAGACAGAGGCGGAGTATATCGGCTCAAGGCCCTATTCGCTTATAATCGAGGCGGACAATATCGACGACTCCCGCTCCGATTTCAAGGACAGCGAAAAGACCGCCATAAAATCGCGCGTTGAGGCGATGATTGACGAATGGAGTGAGAAATTCGACTCGGCCGTGAGAAGAATCAGCGACGACCGATATTCTATTATCACCGAGAAGAAGAATCTCGATTTGATGGTTGAGGATAAATTCTCAATCGTTGACAGTGTGCGCAATTTCACCTACAAAGATAAAAACGCGGGTGTTACACTTTCTATAGGCATCGCGCCCGGCGAAAATATAAGAAGCGCCGAGAAGGCCGCCCGCAAGGCGTTTGATATGGCGCTCGNNCTCGGCAGAGGCGGCGATCAGGTTGCCTTAAAACTTGAGGACGGCTCCTACAAATTCTTCGGCGGCGTTTCGGGCAGCGCGGAGAAATATTCAAAAACAAAGTCCAGAATGCTCGCCAAAAACCTCGCCTCCGAGATTCAGGCAAGCAGCAACGTTATCGTTATGGGCCACGCAAATTCCGATTTCGACTCCATAGGCGCGGCTGTCGGCGTTGTCACTATGGCAAAGGCGCTCGGCGTGCCCGCGAATATTGTCATAAACAAATCGTCATCCCTCGCTCTTCCTCTTGTTGAGATGATGGAAAACAGCGGTATGGGCGATATGTTCGTTACATTCGAGCAGGCGGAAAAAATGCTCGGGCGCAAGAGTATGATGATTCTTGTGGATACGCACATAATCGAATTCAGCGAATATCAGGAGCTTTTTGCAAAGTGTGAGAAGCGCACGATAATTGACCATCACCGCCTTATAGCCGGTACAACCGACAGAGAGAGGATAGTTTACCACGAGCCGAATGCCTCCTCCACCTGCGAAATGGTTACCGAATACATTTCCTACACACTTGATGATTCGTTTGTAAGAAAAGAGGTAGCGCAGGCGCTTCTTTCGGGCATTATGCTTGACACCAAGAATTTTGTGCTCAGAGCCGGCGCGAGGACCTTTGAGGCGGCGGCCTATCTCAAGGAGAGAGGAGCGGACCTTGTTGAGGTCAGAAAGCTCTTTGACTCATCATTTGAAACCAACAAATATAAAAACAATGTTGTCAACGAGGCAATATCATATAAAAACTGCGCGATTGCGGTCGTGCCCGAGGGCGCTCCCGAGAGCCGCCTGATTGCATCAAAAGCGGCGGATGATTTGCTGGGCATCACGGGAATCAAAGCGTCATTCGTTATATACACCCTGCCGGACGGCGTAAGCATTTCGGCAAGGAGTCTGGGCGAAATGAACGTGCAGCTGATTATGGAGGCAATGGGCGGCGGCGGCCATAAGACGATGGCGGCAACAAAGCTTGCCGGCACCGCCGATGAGGCGCAGAATACGCTCAGAGAAATAATCGATAAAATAACCGAAAAGGAGAAGATATAATGAAAGTTGTTCTTTTACAGGATGTAAAAGGTCTCGGCAAAAAGGGCGAGCTCGTAAACGCGTCCGACGGATATTCAAGGAATTTTCTCTTCCCCCGCAAGCTTGCCATGGAAGCAAATTCACAGGCGATGAGCGAGCTTAAAAACAGGGAGTCTGCCGAGAAACACCGCATAGAAACCGAGATTGCCACTGCCAAAGACGAGGCGGCAAAGCTCGAGGGCAAAACCGTTAAAATCACCGCCAAGGCGGGCGCCAACGGCAAGCTTTTCGGTTCGGTAACAGGCAAAGACGTAGCGGATGCCGTGAACAAGCAGTTCGGCTTCGATATAGACAAGAAAAAGGTTCAGCTTGAGGATATAAAGGCATTCGGCACTTATCCCGCCGAGATTAAACTCTACAACGGCATTTCCGCGTCCATTTTCGTGCTTGTAGGAGAATAATACCTGAGAGGTTAAACCATGGAAGAAAACGGATTTGTATCCCTTGACAATATAAATATGCCCTGGAGCCTGGAGGCGGAGCAGGCGGTGCTCGGCAGCATTCTTGTTGAGCCGTCCTGCATCTCACAGGTAATGGTTTATCTTAAACCCGAGTCTTTCTTTCAGCCGCAGCACAGGGAGATTTTCTCCCAGATGCTCGCCATTGATAATTCGGGCGGCAAGATAGACCCGCTTGTTGTGCTCAACAAGCTCGTTGAGCAGGGCGTTTTTGACAGCGCGGGCGGCAAAAACTATCTCATGGAGATGGCCGATTCTGTGCCTTCAACCGAGAATGTGGAGAGATACGCCAAGATAGTGCGCGAAAAGTACTATCTGCGCTCGCTCATCACTTTCTCATCCGAAACAATTCAGGGCGCCGTTTCCCAGGAGGATACGGCAGACGCACTGCTCGATAATGTTGAGCAGAAGATTTACAACATCCGTCAGGGCAAAACGACGGATGCCCCCTCACAGCTCAAAGACATCATTATGAATGATGTTTTCGATACGCTCAAAAAAGTAACGGGCGAAGATAAAGAACTCTATAAGGGCTATACCACCGGCTTCAGCGAGCTTGACAATATTCTGACCGGTCTCAACCGCTCCGACCTCATCATCGTCGGCGCGAGACCCGGTATGGGTAAAACGAGCTTCGCTCTTAACCTCGCGAGAAATGTGGCAATGCTCGCCGGCAGAAAAACTCTTATGTTTTCTCTCGAAATGAGCAAGGAACAGCTCGCAATGAGAGTGCTCGGCACCGAGGCGAGAGTTTCATCCAAAAAGATGAGAGCCGGTCAGATTGACAATGACGAGTGGATTCGTCTCGGCACGGCGGCAAACGCGCTCGCCAACTGCCCGCTCTTCTTTGACGATTCCTCGGCCATCACCGTGCCCGAAATGAAGGCGAAGGCCCGCCGCCTTAGAGACGTTGAGTGCGTTATTGTTGACTACCTCGGTCTTGTGCGCTCAAGCATCAGGGCGGAAAACAGAGTTAACGAAGTGAGCGAAATCACAAGAAGTCTCAAGATGATGGCAAAGGACCTCAATATACCCGTCATCGTGTGCGCACAGCTTTCAAGAGGCACCGAGTCAAGGGGCAAGTCCCATAAGCCTCAGCTCGCGGACCTGAGAGACTCGGGCTCAATCGAGCAGGATGCCGACATCGTCATCATGCTTTACCGCGAAGATTACTACAAGGATGAGGAAGGCAACGAGGAGTATAATCCTCAGGGCGATGTAAACAAAGTGTCCGTAATGGTCACCAAAAACAGGCACGGCGAAACAGGCACGGTTGAATTTGCCTGGGACGGCGAGCACACCCTCTTCCTTCCCATCGAGAAGATACACAATGAACAGTAAGGTCGTAAAAACGATTGAAAAATACAATATGCCCGTAAGAGGCGCGAGGGTCATAGTTGCGCTTTCGGGCGGCAGCGATTCAATGACGCTTCTTCACGTGCTTCATTCGCTCAGAGGCGAAATGGGCTTCACCCTTGAAGCGGCGCACGTTAACCATTGCCTGAGGGGCGCAGACGCGGAAAGAGACGAGCAATTTGCGCTCTCCGCCTGTGAGAATCTCGGCATTGAGTGCTATGTCCTCAGGGCGGATGTCGCCGGCATTGCCCGTGAAAAAGGGCTTTCGGTTGAGGAGGCGGGCAGGCAGGTGCGTTACGGCTTTTTTGCCTCGCTCGGCGATGATGCTGTTATAGCCACGGCGCATAACCTCAATGACCGCGTTGAAACAATGCTGTTTAACCTTGCCCGCGGCTCTTCGCTCAAGGGGCTTTGCTCAATTCCTCCCGTGAGAGGCAATGTGATAAGGCCGCTTATTGACTGCTCCAAGGATGAGATTCTTGAATACTGCCGGGCAAACGGTATAGACTATGTTACCGACGAAACAAATTCAGACGTGAAATACGCGCGCAACAGGGTAAGGCACAATGTTATATCCGAGCTTGAGCGTATTAACCCCGCTTTTATTACGGCCGCAGGCAGATGCATAGACAGCGTGAATGAGGATGAAAATCTGCTTCATACCATGGCGCAGGACGCGGTTGATTCCTCCCGCGTGACGGGCGGATACGATATTGAAACACTTTGCGCCTGCCCTCTTCCCGTTCTCAGTAGAGCTGTAAATATCATCCTCAAAGCCGAGCTTGAAAACGCCCCGGACAGCAGCGCAATTGAAGAAGCGGTTTCGGCTTTGAAAGAATATTGCGAAACCGGCAGGGGAAAGACCGTGCAGCTCGGCGGCGGCAGATTCCTGCGCACAAGGGCGGGCACGGCGGAGTTTCCTTCTCCGGCGGGCGCCAGACCTGTTAAAGCCGCTCTTGAAAACGGTGAAAACGCATTCGGTTCTTTCACCGTATGCCTAAGGACGGGCGCACAGTACGGTAATAATTCACAGAAAATTAACGGCAGTAAATATATATATTACATTGACGGTGATAAAATAAACGGCGAGATTTTCCTGCGCGTGAGAGAAGAGGGCGACAGAATATCGCCTGCGGGCAGGGGAGTTACCAAGCCGCTCAGAAAACTTCAGAATGAAAACGGCATTCCGCCCGAGCTTCGCGAAACATCTCCCGTTGTCTGTGACGGCGCAGGCATTGTCGCGGCGTTCGGATGCGGCGTTGACGAGAGAGTGAAGGCGGGCAGAGATACCGTGAATGTTCTTGAGATAACAATAATCCCGGAGGGATGAAACTTATGATGAGCGATATAGAAAAAATTTATTACTCCTCAGAGGAACTTTCGGCAATTGTAAAAAAGCTCGGCGAACAGATCAGCTTTGATTATGAGGGCAAAAACCTTTTGCTTGTGAGCATTCTCAAGGGCTCTGTTGTGTTTATGGCGGATCTTATGAGAGCAATCACCGTTCCCTGTGAAATAGATTTTATGTGTGTTTCCTCATACGGCAACTCCACTGAGAATTCAAGCGGTGCCGTGCGCATTCTCAAAGACCTTGATGAAAACCTTGAGGGCAAGGATGTGCTGCTTGTGGAGGATATACTTGATTCGGGCCGCACACTGAGCTATGTTATCAGCGTGCTTAAAACAAGGAACCCGAAAAGCATCAGAATCTGCACCCTGCTTGATAAACCGGAGCGCAGGGTTGTGGACCTTACGGCGGATTATTCAGGCGCGCAGGTGCCCGATGAATTTGTTGTGGGCTACGGCCTCGACTACGCCGAGAAGTACAGAAATCTGCCGTTTATAGGCGTACTGAAAAAAGAAATTTATTCCGAGGACTAAGGAGAAAGAAAGTGGACAGTAACAAGAACAACAAAAACAAAAAAGGAAAGAGAAGATGGCTCACGGTTCTGCCGTATATTCTCATCCCGCTGTTTATTATTTCGGGTATCTCTTTCTACGCTCAGAATCAGAAGAAAGAGAATCCCGAATACTTTGAGATTGTAGCTCTCTTTGATGAGGGCAAGGTTTCATCCTACACCTTGAACCTCAGCAGCGGTTCTCTTGTATATTATCTTGAGGGCGAGGATGCCGAAAAAACTCAGGGCCACGTATATGTGGTGCCGAGTGTTTCGCTCTTCCTCGAAGACGTGCACGAAAACGTGATGGAGCATAACAAAACAAACCCCGATGACCCCATCGAGGCAAAGTATGTTTCGGGCTCCTCCGCGTCCGCTTTTCTGAGCTTCCTGCCGTCAATAATCATAACCGCCGTTATGATTATCGCCATGGTTATCCTCTTCAGGCGTATGAGTCAGACCATAGGCAGCGAAAACAACAAGACAATATCCTTCGGCAAGGCGAGAATAAAGCAGGTCAAGGATGAAAAGCGCAAGACTACATTTGAAGATGTGGCGGGCGCAGACGAAGAAAAAGAGGAACTCGCGGAAATTGTCGATTTCCTGAAAGACCCCAAGAAGTATGACACACTCGGCGCGAGAATACCCAAGGGCGTGCTTCTTGTAGGCCCTCCGGGTACAGGTAAAACCCTTCTCGCAAGAGCTGTCGCGGGCGAGGCGGGCGTGCCCTTCCTCTCAATTTCCGGCTCCGATTTTGTTGAGATGTATGTCGGTGTCGGCGCGAGCAGAGTGCGTGACCTTTTTGACAAGGCAAAGAAAGAATCCCCCGCGATTATATTCATAGATGAAATCGATGCCGTCGGCAGGCACAGAGGCGCCGGCATGGGCGGCGGTCACGACGAAAGAGAGCAGACCCTTAACCAGCTGCTCGTTGAGATGGACGGCTTCGGCGCAAATGAAGGCGTTATCGTGATAGCGGCCACAAACCGCCCCGATATCCTTGACCCCGCGCTCTTAAGACCCGGCAGATTTGACAGGCAGGTTACCGTAAACTACCCCGACCTCAAGGGCAGAGTTGAGATTCTCAAAGTGCACGCCAAGCGCAAACCCATCGCGCCCGATGTTGATTTTGAGAGCGTTGCGCACGCCACAGTCGGCTTCACCGGCGCGGACCTTGAAAATTTGCTCAATGAAGCGGCCCTTCTCGCCGCAAGGCGCGGTAAGATGGCAATCACCATGGAAGAGGTCGATGAGGCCGCTCTCAAGGTGGAGGTAGGCGCCGAGAAGAAATCACACAAGATGAATGAAAAGGCGCGCCGTCTGACCGCTTATCACGAGGCTGGCCACGCCGTATCGGCTTACTATCTTGAAAACTCCGATCCCGTTCATCAGATTTCGATTATCCCAAGAGGTCTTGCGGGCGGCTATACCCTGCACAGACCCACCGAGGATAAAAACTACGTTTCCAAAAACCAGATGCTCGATGAGCTTGTAAGCCTTCTCGGCGGCAGAGTCGCGGAGCAGATTATCATAGGCGACATTTCAACCGGCGCGTCAAACGATATTCACCGCGCTACGGAAATCGCCAGAAATATGGTCACAAAGTACGGTATGAGTGAAAAGCTCGGCCCCATCGCCTTCGGCAGCGACAATAACGAGGTCTTCCTCGGCAAGGATTACGGCCAGATCCGCAACTATTCCGAGAGCATCGCCGCGCAGATTGACGAGGAGGTTGAAAAGTTCATAACCGACGCTTACAACAGGACAAACAATATCCTTACCGAGCATATCGATAAGCTCCACGCCGTTGCGGGCGCCCTGCTTAAGAATGATAAGATTGAGGGCAGCGAGTTCAACGCCATTATGGACGGCACCGCTCCCGCGCAGACGGATGAAGAGCCGGAGAACAAAGATGCTGCAAACGCGGATCCCGCACCCGATGCCTCCGGCCCCGACGCTCAGACCGCCTCGCAAGCAGAGTTTTAAACGCGCGCAGGATTTCCCCGATGTTTGCCGAAGTGTTTCAAGGTAAATTAAAGCCGCTTACCGTCAGGTAAGCGGTTTATTTTATATTTGTATAATGTTTCGGGCTCGGGCTGAATGAATGCCAGAGCGAAGTCCTTCACCCTCGCAAGTATCTCTCTCGAGTGCCGGTAGAAGAAATATCCGTATTCGCTGCTGTCGCACGCAACGCCGTAAGCGTCAATCCCCATTCTGCGCGCTGTGAACACCGCTCTGTACATATGATATCTCTGAGTTACGATAATGACCCTGTCAAAGTCACGATCCTGTTTCAAATTGTATATTGATTCGTATGTCGAATAGCCGGTTTCGTCAATCAGAACGGCATCTTCCGGCACGCCGTTTTTTTCGGCGTAGTTTACCATAACTTTGATTTCGTTGTAGTATTTACCGCCGCCGTCGCCTGTCATAAGTATTGTTTTCGCCTTTCCGTTTTTAACCAACTCAATGCCGCAGTCGAGGCGGTCCTTGAGAATCGGCTTCGGTTCATCCCTGTAAACGGGCGAGCCCGGTATAATCACGCTGTCGCAGCTGTCCGCGACTTCTTCGGCTGTTTTGATGTAGGGCAGAGAGGCGGCAATGACAATGCCGTTAATCAGAGCGATAACAGCCAGAACGAAAACAATTATTCCTGTTATAACTTTTAAAATTCGTTTTGCCTTTTTCATTTAAAACCTCTCTCTTTTCTGTGCATTCCATAATACTCCACGCTGCAAAAATAGTCAATAAATGTTGACAAAAATAACGCTTTTAGGTTAAAATCAATCTCGGTGATAATATGTATAATCTTATAAAAACGCAGGGCAGAGCCAGAAGGGGAGAGTTTGTCACGGTGCACGGCACGGTGCAGACCCCCGCGTTTATGAATGTGGCAACCTGCGGTGCCATAAAAGGCGCCCTCTCATCCACAGACCTTGAAAATATAAACTGCCAGGTGATGCTTTCGAACACCTATCATCTTCACGCTCGCCCCGGCGACACTCTCGTGAAGGAACTCGGCGGGCTTCACAAATTCACCGGATGGAGCGGCCCCATTTTAACGGACAGCGGCGGCTTTCAGGTGTTTTCGCTCGCTTCTCTGAGAAAAATCAAGGAGGAGGGCGTTTACTTTCAGTCCCACGTTGACGGGCGTCATATCTTTATGGGGCCCGAGGAGAGCATGCGCATCCAGTCTAATCTCGGCTCAACAATCGCGATGGCCTTTGACGAATGCGTTGAAAACCCCGCGGAATATGAATACGCAAAAAAGTCGCACGAGCGCACCGTAAGGTGGCTCGTAAGATGCAAGGCGGAGATGGAGCGTCTTAACTCCCTGCCCGATACGGTGAATAAAAATCAGCTTCTTTTCGGCATAAATCAGGGCAGCACTTATGAAGACCTGCGCATTGAAAATATGAAACAGATTGCCGCGCTTGACCTTGACGGCTATGCAATCGGCGGGCTTGCTGTGGGCGAAACAAAGGAGGAGATGTACCGCATAATCTCTGCCGTCGAGCCTTATATGCCGAAGGATAAAATCAGATATCTGATGGGTGTCGGTACTCCGGGCAATATAATTGAGAGCGTTTACAGAGGCATAGACCTTTTTGACTGCGTTATGCCAAGCCGCAACGCGAGGCACGGTCACCTTTTCACAAAGCAGGGCATAATCAATCTCAACAACAACAAATATGAGAACGATACACTGCCCATTGACCCCGAGTGCTCCTGCCCCGTGTGCGCTAAATTCTCAAGGGCTTATATAAGGCATCTTTTCAAGAGCAAAGAGATGCTCGCCATGCGCCTTGCCGTGATGCACAATCTTTGGTTTTACAATAATCTGATGAGTGAAATCCGCCTCGCGCTTGACGAGGGCAGATATGAACAGTTCAGAAACGAAAACGCCGAAAAACTTGACAGAAGAATCTGAGCTTTGAAATTTTTATTTTATTAAACTATTGCAAATTATAAAATATTATTATATAATCAATGCATTATGATTCGGAGGTTATAAAATGAATTTGACACTGTTAAATATGTTCGGCGCTGCTCAGCAGGGCACCACCCAGGCATCGGGCGGTTCCGGCTTAAGCATGATAATCATTATGGTCGCTCTTTTCGGCGTAATGTATTTTATGATGATACGCCCGCAGAAGAAAAAGCAGCAGCAGGAGCAGAATATGCGTGACAACATCCAGGTCGGCGACGAAATCACCACCATCGGCGGCATCATGGGCAGAGTTGTTACCGTAAAAGAAGATTCTCTCATCATTGAGACCGGCGCGGACAGAAACAAGATGAAGATTACCCGCTGGGCGGTTTCCACCAACAACACAGCAAACGAGAAGCTTGAGGCGGAGAGAGCCGCGGCCAAGGAAGCAGCCGAAGCCGAGAAGAAGGCAAAGCAGGAAGCCGCTGCCGAGGAAGGCAAAGCAAAGCGCAAGAAGTCCAAGAAAAAAGATGACACTTTTGATGAATAATACAGACGAATAATATAAAGGAGAAAATATAATGGGTAAATTAAATCAAATCGACAAAGCGGCCGCCTCAAAAGGCAAAGGCGTAGAAACTTTCTGGCAGTTCATTAAGTTTATCGTCGTTTCACTCGGCGCATTTGTTATCCAGACATGCCTGCCTTACCTTATCAAGCTTCCTATGTCAGAAGAATTCCTTCAGAGACCCTATGAATTCTGGATTTACTCCTCTGCCGCAGCTGAAAAAGCCGGCATGGCAACAACCGGTCTTGGCCTGTTTATCGCACTTACCGCCAGCAACATACTTGCTCAGGTGTTCTCCTTCTTTGTAAACAAGGAGAAGACATTCAATTCAGCGGCAAACACCAAGGTTGTATTTCCCATTTATATCATATTCACCGTTGCTCTTATAGCTTTCTCAGCATGGCTTCAGCCCAAGCTTGTTGATGTGCTTATGCCCAAAATCGGCCAGGCATCCCTTGCTGTTTCAGGCGCAATCTGCGGAGCAATTCAGTTCTTCCTTTACTTCCCGGTTGACAAGATTCTCTTCCACAAAAAGAAAGAAGAGTTCGCAAACGCCGTTGAAGCGGCATCAGAAAAAACTGAAGAAATAAAAGAAGATGTTGCCGATGCTGCCGAAGAAATTAAAGAAGAAGCTGCGGAAGCAATCGATGACGTAAAAGAAGATGCTGCAGAAGTTAAAGAAGAAGTTTCCGAAGCTGCAGAAGAAGCAAAAGAGGAAGCAGCAGAAGTAATCGAAGATGTTAAAGAGGAAGCTACGGAGGCAGTTGAAGAAATAAAAGAAGCAGCCGACGAAATCACCGAATAATTGTATAAAGATATAATAAACGACCGCATGCCAAACCGGCTTGCGGTCATATTTTGCTTAAATGTTAAAGTCCGGGCTTTTGCAGTTAAGATGAAAACGGCGTTTTCTCCTGTGCAACAGCAAATAACAATCCGGAGCGAAGCGGCCCGAAATGCACCGAAGGTGCAATTCATGATACGAAGTATCAATTCATGACCTATAGGTCAATTCACGACGGCTTTGCCGTCATTTCATATAAAAAGCTCACGGAATTACCCGTGAGCTTTTTTCATCTGTCTTCTCTGAAGTAGGAAAGCCCGAGACTTGCGGGGGGCTGATGCTCCTTCTTCTTCTTTGCGCTTATGAATATCAGCACAAGGATTGTTACAAGATAAGGCAGCATTTTGATTATCTCTTTTGCGCTTGATGAAAGGCCGGGTATATAAACGCAGATGATGTACAGGCCGCCGAATATGAACGAACTCCATATTGCGGATTTCGGCTTCCACAGCGCGAATATAACAATCGCAATCGCGAGCCAGCCTCTGTCGCCGAAGCCGTTGTTGGTCCAGGCGCCGGCAGTGTAGTCCATAACGAAGTAGAGACCGCCGAGACCCGCTATCATGCCTCCGGCAATAGTTGACAGATATTTATATTTTGTAATATTTATGCCCGCGGCGTCGGCAGTAGCCGGATTCTCGCCGATTGCCCTGAGATTGAGACCCGCTCTTGTTCTGCTGAGGAAGAGCGAGGAAACTATCGCAATAATAATCGCAAGATAAGCGAGAAAGCCGAAAGAGAGGAATGTGTCGCCGAAAAGGCCGAGCTTATCGGCAAACGGCAGGGCTTTTTTGTAGGCGAGTCCGGTGCTCAGAAGGGAGATGGAGCCTGTTTCGCCGAAGAATTTCAGGAGCGAGCCGCCGAAGAAATTGCCGAGGCCTATGCCGAATGTTGTTAGGGCAAGGCCCGTAACATTCTGATTTGCCTTGAGCGTCTGAGTGAGGAAGGCGTAAATCAGCGACATAAGCGCCGAGCCCATAAGCGAGCAGGCGAGGGAAATGAGTATGCACAGAATCGGAACGGGATTATCGTTGCCGTGCTCATACAGATATCCGCCTATTATTCCCGATATTCCTCCCACATACATAATGCCGGGGATTCCGAGGTTGAGGTTGCCTGATTTTTCGGTGATTATTTCACCGGTTGCTCCGAAAAGAAGGGGAATGCCCTGAATAATCGCGGCCTTGATAAACTGCGCTATCGTAAACAGCATTTATTTGCCCTCCTTTCCCGAATTTGTGCGCATAATCTTATAGTTGATAAAGAATTCGCATCCGATAATAAAGAAGATAATAATGCCTGTGAGTATGTCTGCAAGGCTTGTATTAAGGTTGAATTTGGTGGCTATTTCACCTGCGCCCCTCTGAAGGAAAACAACAATAAACGAGGTGAGTATCATCATAACGGGGTTGAACTTTGCAAGCCAGGACACCATGATGGCAGTGAATCCGTTGCCGCCCGCGAGTTCCTTTGAAATGGTGTGGTTTGTGCCGGACACAAGCAGAAAGCCCGAAAGGCCGCAAATCGCGCCCGAAAGAATCATTGTGCGGATTATAACTTTCTTTACATCGATTCCGATGTATCTCGCCGTGCTTTCGCTCTCACCTACAACCGAGATTTCATAGCCGTGCTTTGAATACTTGAGGTAAACAAACATAACGGCTGTCAGCACCGCCACCGTGAGAATGTTTATAAGGTATTTCTGCCCGAAAAGGTCGGGAAGCCAGCCGGCTTTTGTGCCGGAGTTGACAAGACCCATAACGCTTGAGCCGCTCGGCACCCATATCATAATCGCAAATGAAACAAGCTGAATAGCTATGTAGTTCATCATCAAGGTGAAAAGGCTTTCGTTGGTGCCCCACTTTGCTTTGAACACTGCGGGGATAAGGCCCCAGATAATGCCGCCGAGTATTGATGCGGCGAGCATTGCGAGAATGAGAATAACATTTGGGATTCTGTCGCCGACCATAAACATCAGCACCATGCTGCAAAGGCCGCCGAAAAGCACCTGGCCCTCTGCGCCGAGGTTCCAGAATTTCATTTTGAAAGCCGGTGTCACGGCAAGGGATATGCACAGAAGGATTGCGAGACTCTGAAGCATTGTCCAGAATTTCCTGTTTGTGCCGAAGCTGCCCTTTATCATCGCACCGTAAACTTCAAGCGGATTCTGATGAGTAAGCGACACAATGATAACGGCGCATACGAGCAGGGAAACTATAACAGAGATGCCTCTGATAAGCCACGCTTTCCACCAGACCATAGAGTTACGCTTGGCAATGTGGAAAAGCGGCTCGTGAGTTTTGCCCGATGAGTTACTGCTCATTGTCTGCGCCTCCCTTACTGTTTTTTGTCATCAGCCTTCCGAGCTCTTCCTTTGTTGCGGCTTTCGCGTCAACGATTCCCGAAACAGTGCCCGAGCTTAAAACAAGAATTCTGTCGCAAAGCTCAAGCAGCACATCGAGATCCTCGCCCACAAAAATAACTGCAACGCCTTTTTGCTTCTGGCTGTTGAGAAGATTATAGATGAGATATGAGGAGTTTATGTCAAGGCCTCTCACGGCGTACGCGGTCATAAGCACGGTGGGGGAGAGGGAAATCTCCCTGCCCACAAGCACTTTCTGAACATTGCCGCCCGAAAGCCTTCTGACCGGGGTGCTTATACCCGGCGTTACCACCTCAAGGTCTTTCACAATGTTTTTCGCAAGCTCTCTCGGGGCGCTTCTTTTGAGGAATACGCCGCGCCCTTTTCTGTAAGAGCGGAGCATCATATTATCCGTTATGTCCATATTGCCCACAAGGCCCATGCCGAGTCTGTCCTCAGGCACGAAAGAGAGCCGGACACCAAGCTCTTTTATCTGATAAGGCGTTTTGCTCTTGAGGTTTACGGCAGAGCCCGTTTTGGGGTCGTTGTAAACAATTGAACCGCTGTCATATTTCTGAAGCCCGGCAATGGCCTCAAGCAGTTCTTTCTGGCCGCTTCCGGCTATGCCCGCGATGCCGAGGATTTCTCCGCTGCGCGCCGTAAAAGATATATCGTCGAGCACCTTTACACCGTCGGAGTTTAAGCAGGTGAGCCCCTGAACGGTGAGCCTGTCCTCGCAGTTTTCGGGTTCGGTTCTGTTGATATCAAGGGATACCTTCTTGCCCACCATCATTTCGGTAAGCTCCGCCTCGTTTGTTTCGGCGGTGTTAAGCGTGCCGATGTATTCGCCCTTGCGTAAAACGGAAACTCTGTCTGAGATGTCAAGCACTTCGTGAAGCTTGTGAGTGATGATAACTATTGCCTTTCCGTCTTCTTTCATTTTGCGAAGCACAGCGAAAAGCTTTTGCGTTTCCTGCGGCGTGAGAACAGCGGTCGGCTCGTCAAGGATGAGGATGTCCGCGCCCTTGTAAAGCACTTTGATGATTTCAACCGTCTGCTTTTCGGAAACGGACATTTCATATATTTTCTTTGACGGATTTATGTCAAACCCGTACCTTGCGCTGATTTCGGAAACTTTCTTTTCAACATCTTTTATGTTGTATTTTCCGTCTTCTTTAAGGCCGAGCACAATGTTTTCGGCGGCGGTAAATATATCCACCAGTTTGAAATGCTGATGAATCATACCTATTTTATAGTCGAAAGCATCTTTCGGGGACTTGATTACCGCCTCTTTGCCGTCAATAAAAATCTGCCCGGCGTCGGGGTAATAGATGCCGGAGAGCATATTCATAAGGGTGGTCTTGCCGCTTCCGTTTTCTCCGAGAAGTGACAGAATCTCACCGCTGTTGACGGTAAGGCAGATGTTTTTGTTCGCTGTGATGCTTCCGAATGTTTTGGTAATGTTTTTCAGTTCAATGGCGGGTGTGCTCATATATAACCTCCGTTGTGTTTTCCGAAAACAGAGTAAAATAAACTCCGGGCGAAGCGAAACCCGCTTCGCCCGTGAAATGTGTTATTAAAGATTAAAGAATGGTGATGCCGTCAATCTGAACATCAAAGTAGGGAGCTGAGCGAAATTCACTCTCGTGGAAGTATCCGTCGATGATTACTTCTTTGTCGCCTGTGAATGTGCCGTCATCGTCAACATCCGCAAGATAGGAATCAAGCTGTTTACCTTTAACGGTGAAGGTGGTGATATCATAAACCCTGAGGTCGCCGGTTTCTATTCTGTTCTTGATTTCGTCAAGCTTTTCTTTTGTGCCTTCGGCCGCAACTTTGTCGTTGAGTTCAAGCAGTTCAACGGAGCCGGTTGCTATTGTGCCGGTCCAGTCGGCGTCAAAGCTCTTGCCCTTCGCGGTTGCTTCAATGGCAAGTTTGTAATAGGGAGCCCAGTTGATTCTTGAGGAAACAAGAGCGGTGTTGGGGCCTATTGAAGCGGTATTGATGTTGTAAGCAACGTTGGGAACGCCCTTCTCTTCGCAGGCCTTGGGTGCGCCTTCGGAGTCGGCATGCTGGCTGATAAGGACACAGCCGTTGTTGATGAGCTTGAGAGCGGCTTCTCTTTCGAGAGCAATGTCAAACCAGGAGTTTGTGAAGGTTACTTCCATGGTTACCTCGGGAACAATGTAGCGAACGCCGAGGAAGAATGAAGTGTAGCCGGATTTAACTTCCGCATAGGGGAAAGCGCCGACATAGCCGATTTTTGCCTGATCGGCGGTAATCTTGCCGCTCTGAATCATTTCGTTTAGTTTCATACCTGCTGCAACGCCTGCAAGGAAACGGCCTTCATAAATGGAAGCGAAAGCGTTGTGGAAGTTGGGGATGCCTGCGTTGTGAGCGTGTGTACCGGTTGCATGGCAGAACTGAACGTCGGGGTTCTCCTGCGCGGCCTGCATAATATAGGTTTCATGACCGAAGGAATCGGCAAATATCACATTGCAGCCCTCGTCAACAAGCTCTTCTGCGGTTGTGAGGCAGCTGTCATCCTCACCGATGTTTGTCTTGATAAGAACCTGATCATCGGAGAGACCGAGCTCTGCCTGAACCTCTTTGAGAGCCATAATGAAGTTGTTGTCATAAGTTGAGTTTTCATCGTGAAGGCAGATAAGACCTATTTTGAGGTCTGCATAGCTGACGTCTGACTGTGCTGTTGTGGTTACGATTTCAGATTTGCCTTCGTTTTCGTTTGCTTCGCTTGTGCTCTCTTTGTCAATTGTGCCTGCGCCGCATGCGGCAAGCGCGAACAGCATTGCAACTGAAAGGATTACAGCAATAAGTTTTTTCATGTGATTACCTCCGTGAAATTTAAATTAACCAAAGATGATTTTGCCTTCATCTATGGAATTGATAACTGCCAGTGATTTGAGGTTATAGCCCATTTCTCTGAGCTCTTTACCGCCGGACTGAAAACCTTTTTCGATAACGATTCCTATGCCCTCGACCGTTGCGCCTGCCTGCTCGATTATTCCAATGAGACCTTTCGCGGCGCCGCCGTTTGCGAGGAAATCGTCAATAATAAGAATATGGTCATCGGGGGAGATGTATTTCCTTGAGATGCCTATCTGAGTGGTGACACCTTTTGTGAAAGAGAAAACCTCGCCCGTGTAAATGTCGTTGCCCACATTGCGGTGATTGCCCTTTTTTGCAAAAACAACAGGCACAGAAAAATACTGCGCGGTAATGCACGCTATTCCTATGCCCGAGGCTTCTATTGTGACAATTTTATTTACGGGTCTGTCGGCAAAAAGTCTTTTGAACTCTTTGCCTATTTCGCACAGCAGCTCCACATCTATCTGATGATTGAGGAACATATCAACCTTGACTATATCGTTGCCGATTATCTCGCCGTCTTTCTGAATTCTTTCCTCAAGAAGCCGCATGTGATTCACCCCTTCTAAAAAATCCAAAATAATTATAAGCCCGCGCAAAATAAAAATCAAGAACTAAATACAGGTATTTTAAATCTTTAAAAGAAATTTTACGGTGAATTTCGCTCAAGAATACCGCCGATAACGCTGTTTGAAACAAGAAAACCGCGCGGCGTGAGAGATATATTTTTTTCGCTCACGCATACAAGCCCTTTGCTTTCAAGAAACTTTGCGTAATTAACCGCTTCATCCGTAACTTTCTTTCCGAATCTTTTTTCATATTTCTCGAAAATCAGTCCTTCACTCAGGCGCAGCGCGAGCATAATATATTCTTCTTCTCCTCCGCCTTCACCGTCGTCAACGGGCTCTGCCCCCGCAAGGTAGCTGTCAATATCCGCCGGGCAGTAGAAGCGCCGGCCGTTTAAATAGGAATGAGCCGCAGGGCCTATGCCGAGATATTCTTCGCATCTCCAGTATTTGAGGTTGTGTCTGCTCTCATATCCCGGTTTTGAAAAGTTTGATATTTCGTATTGCTTAAAGCCGTGAGCGCCGAGGTAACCGGTTGTGTGAAGGTACATTTCTCCCGCAGTGTCGTCATCGGGCAGATTGAGCTTTTCGCGCATTCTGTAAAAGGGAGTGTTCTGCTCGATTTTGAGAATGTAAGCGCTTATGTGAGACGCTCCCGAGGAAACGCAGAAACCGAGTGTTTCGTCAAGCGTTTCAAGAGTCTGATCGGGTATGCCGAGCATCACATCGAGTGAAATGTTTTCTATGCCCGCGCTCTTTATCTTTTCAACAGCTCTCTGAACTTCCTTTACTCCGGAAAGGCGTCCGAGTTTTCTTCTTTCGCTGTCAACGGCGCTCTGAAGCCCCATTGATATGCGGTTAACTCCCGCCTGTCTGAGCGTTTCAAAATCGAAGGCGGAGTTTTCACGCCCCGTGTCGGACGGATTGCACTCCACCGTGATTTCCGCGCCGGATGTAAAGTTTACGCATCCGAGCAGAAGCTTTATATTGTCCGCGCCGATTTTGTCGGGTGTGCCGCCGCCGAAATATACGCTGTCAAAACACAGGTCTGTTTCTTTAAGGCGTCTTTGTGTTTCGGCAACATATTCTTTCACAATATCGCCCTTAGGTATAAACGAATAAAAATCGCAGTAAGGGCACTTGCCCGGGCAGAACGGCACGTGTATGTAGAGCCCGGGATATTTTTTATCAGTCATTGTCATCAAGTTTGAGCACTGCCATGAACGCCTCCTGCGGCACTTCCACCGTGCCGAAATGACGCATTCTCTTCTTGCCCTCTTTCTGCTTTTCAAGCAGTTTTTTCTTTCGCGTGATGTCGCCGCCGTAGCACTTTGCGAGCACGTCCTTGCGCATGGCTTTAACGGTTTCTCTGGCGATTATTTTGCCGCCGATGCCTATCTGAATGGGAATCTCGAACATCTGACGCGGAATGTTGTCCTTAAGGCGCTCGGCAATCTTTCTTGCCTTCGCGTAGGCCTTGTCGGAGTGAATGATGAATGAGAGCGCGTCCACAACATCGCCGTTGAGGAGCACATCGAGCTTCACGAGCTTCGACTCTCTGTAATCGCAGATTTCATAGTCAAACGAGGCATAACCTCTTGTCCTGGATTTGAGTGAGTCAAAGAAATCATATATTATTTCGTTAAGCGGCAGCTCATAGTGAATATCAACGCGCTCGGGCGTTATGTAATCCATATTTTTGAATACGCCGCGCCTGTCCTGGCAAAGGTCCATAATAGTGCCGACATATTCGGCGGGGGAGTATATGTGCGCATCCGTAAACGGCTCCTCGCACGAGGCGATAATTGACGGGTCGGGGTAGTGCGTGGGGTTGTCAATTTCTATCGTTGTGCCGTCGGTGAGATTTATCTTGTAGATAACGCTCGGAATTGTAGTGACAAGGTCAAGGTCATATTCTCTCTCGAGGCGCTCCTGAATAATCTCAAGGTGAAGAAGACCGAGGAAGCCGCACCTGAAGCCGAAGCCGAGAGCACCCGATGTTTCGGGCTCGTAGCTCAGAGCCGCGTCATTGAGCTGCAACTTTTCCAGAGCGTCGCGCAGGTTTTCATAGTCCGCGCCGTCAGCCGGGTAAATGCCGCAGAAAACCATCGGGTTTACCTTGCGGTAGCCGGGAAGGGGTTCGCTTGCAGGGTTCTGCACCGTTGTGACGGTGTCGCCCACTCTCGCGTCACTTACTGTTTTGATTGATGCTGTGATGTAGCCGACCTCACCTGCCGTAAGTTCGGGGCAGGGCTCGGGGTCCTGCGCTCTCATATAGCCGGTTTCAACCACGGTGAATTCGGCGCCGGTTGCCATCATTCTGAGAGTGTCGCCCGGCTTTATTTTGCCCTCAACTATTCTCACGTAAACGATAACACCCTTGTAGCTGTCGTAAACCGAGTCGAAGATAAGCGCCCTGCAGGGCAGATTATCATCCGCGACCGGCGGGGGAATGAGCTTGACTATCTGCTCGAGCACCTCTGCAACGTTTTCGCCGGTTTTTGCCGAAACTCTCGGCGCCTCGGAGCAGTCAAGCCCTATAACATCCTCAACCTCCTTCGCGACTCTCTCGGGGTCCGCGGAGGGAAGATCGATTTTGTTGATTACGGGCACGATTTCAAGGTCGTGATCGAGCGCGAGATAGGTGTTTGCAAGGGTCTGCGCCTCAACGCCCTGCGTGGCATCAACAATCAGAATCGCGCCTTCGCAAGCGGCAAGTGAGCGCGAAACCTCATAGTTAAAGTCCACGTGACCCGGTGTGTCTATCAGATTGAGCGCATATTCGGAGCCGTCAAGCGCCTTGTAATTGAGCTTGACGGGGTGCGCTTTTATGGTTATTCCGCGCTCTCTCTCAAGGTCCATCTTGTCAAGCAGCTGCGCAGTCATATCCCTGAGCGCTACTGAGTTTGTCAGCTCAAGCAGCCTGTCTGCAAGGGTTGACTTGCCGTGGTCGATGTGAGCTATTATACAGAAATTTCGGATTTTGTTTTTATCAACGGACAATTTAATTACCTCGCTGTGTCTGTCAGATTATGTTTTCTATATCCCTGTGAACTTCGCCCTGACCTATCCACATATCTTCCCACTTCTTTCCCGCGATACTCTGAATGCGGGCTTTCTCGTGTTCGTCTATCGTGCAGGTTCCCGTTTCGTGCTTTTCCTTGATTATGCGTTTGATTTCTTCGTGGTCGTGCTTTGTCATTTTGTATCTGAAGATCGAAAGCACGCAAAACAGGGCGAGAACCGAGGGTATAATCGCGTAGTTGAGGCGAAGGCCGAGTATTGTTCTGGCGGATTGTTTTTCCGGTTCGGGAATCTTGGGGTTATACCCGAACCATTTTACGGTTGCGCCGTTGGCATAGGCCATAAAACTGCTTATTGATTTGCTGAAAAATGTTTTGAATGTGGATATAACGCCTTCGCGCCTTCTGCCGGTGATGAGCTCGTCAACATCCGTGATATCAGGCTGAATGTTTTCCGCCACAAAACCGGGGCCGCTGAAGCCGATGTTATAGAGAACCGCCGAAATAAAAATGGTGGCGTATTTGATTGCCTTGGGGGTTTTATGCGAAAGGAAGGCGTTGATGGCCATTCCGACCACCATAAGCGGGCCGAGTATCTTGCCGCAGGCGGTTTTGCCTTTATATCTCGTGATAAGGTAGTTTATGGGCGAACCGCTGAATTCGGCAATGCCCGAGATGATATTCAGCGAAATAAAGAATTTGTATGTGTCCGTTACGCTTATCATGAAGAACTGGTCGGCGTAACTGCAGAAGTATCTGCTCATTGAGAAAAACAGGGAGATGACAAAATACTGTCTGAAAGTTCTGTTGGCAAAAACAGATGTATATTCCCTTATCAGGAATTTAAAATCAAGCGGCTCGTTTATCTGGTCTTTTGATGAGGGCTCTCTCGTTTTTATAAAGCAGAGTATAGGCGACCATACGAACCAGACCGCAAGCACAATGCCGACCATTGTGTAACGCCCTCTGTCGCCCGGGGTCGGATTCGGAAGGTCGGTAAGTGCGGTTCTGACATTGAAGCCGCTGAGCGCGAGCGCCGTGAAAATATAGGACGAAACCTGGCCCACGGAGTTCATTGCGTATTCAACTATTTTGTACTGTGTTCTCTCAAAGTAACCGGGCGCGATTGTCGGCAGCATTGCATCGTGAGGAATGCTGAGCATTGTCATAAACGTGCAATACATCAGCGAGGCAAAAAGATACCACAGCCAGGTCTTTGAGTCGTTGCCCTGTGCGGAAATGCCGAAGGAGGTCCATTTGAAAAGGTATGCAACCGCAAAGGGAATTGCGGCTATAATGTGGTATGGGCGGTGACGCCCGAGCCTTGATTTTGTTCTGTCGGTAACCAGACCCATAACGGGGTCGCTTACCGCGTCCCACAGGCCTGCTATAAGTGATATTCTGCCCGCAATCTCCGTGTCAAGACCCTCAACATAGGCAAGAAACTGCTGATGAAACTGACCGAGCGGGTAGCCCGCGCCGCCCAGGGTGATGTTGGCGCAGGTGTAGTTGACCATCGGCCGCAATACTTCTTTGGTATCGCCTTCAATGCCGACAATATCTTTGACTTTATTCCCTATGAACCCCATTTTCTCCACCTCAAAACAAATAATTAAGACGAAAATCAAAATATTAAATTAATTATATCACCATATATAAAGTATTTCAAGCGTTATGCTTGACATAATCCGATTGCGGGTGATATATTTCACTTGGTGATTAATTATGAAAGCATTACTGAAAACATTGCTGATAATTCCCGCGTCTGCGGCTGGGTTTATGGCGGTTACGGCCGCGGCCTATATGCCGTTTGTGATTGCGACTTCCTGCAAAAAGTATGATGATGACTGCGACTGCCTGATTATTCTGGGCGGCGACATTATCGGCGCCGAAACGCCCTCGCCTCAGCTTTTTGAGAGGATGAAAGGCGCGGCGGAGTATCTGAAAAAACATCCGGACACTTTAGCCGTGCCCTGCGGAGGATGCTTCAGAAAAGAGCAGAAGAAGAGCGAGGCGCAGATAATTGCCGAATATCTTGTTTCACAGGGAATTGACAGCGGCAGAATCACGCTCGAGGACAAGTCCGAAACCACATTTCAGAACTTTGATAACGCGATGCCGATTATCGCCGAAAATACCGGCGTCAAAAATGTAAAACTCGCTTTTCTCACAAGCAGTTATCACATCTTCAGAGCGGGCGCGATTGCGCGAATCTGCGGCATTGAAAACCTCGGCAAAGTGTCTGTTTTAACCCCGGGCGAGGCGTTCAAAAGATTCGTCAGGGAGTATTTCTGCGCCTATCAGCTGCCCATTGAATATTTCAGGAGGAAAAAGCAAAAATGAAAGGTATATTCACAGCCCTTCTCACGCCCTTTAACAGCGATTACACAATCAATGAAAAAGCGCTCGAAAAGCTTGTGAGATTTAATCTTGACGAAGGTATTCACGGCTTTTATGTCGGCGGCAGTACAGGCGAAAGCATGCTGATGACGGCAGAAGAGAGAAAACGCGTTTTTGAGATAGTCAAAAATGTTTCGGGCGGAAGTGTGCCGCTGATTGCTCACGCCGGCGCGATTTCAACCGATGCCGCGATTGATATGGCTCTTTGCGCAAAATGCCTCGGATATGACGCCGTTTCGGCTGTCGCGCCGTTTTACTATTCCTTCCCGGTACCCGCAATCAAAAAGTATTATTCCGATATTGTTAACGCCGCCGATATGCCTATGCTTATATACAATTTCCCCGCCGGTAACGGCTTTGGGCTTGACGCGAAAACAGCCGGGGAAATTTTCGGGAGCGACCGGAGATTTTTCGGTATAAAGCATACATCAAACGACCTTTTCGCCATAAGGCAGTTTAAAGACAGCATTGAGGGTATCACCGTATTTAACGGTTATGACGAAATCTGCCTTGCGGGTCTCTCAATGGGAGCGGATGGCGCAATAGGTTCAACCTACAACTTTATGGGCGGAAAATTCATCGAAATATATAACAGCTTCCTCGCCGGGGACATTGCCCGGGCTCAGAAGCTGCAGAATGAAGCATGTGAAATTATAACCGTTATGTGTAAATACGGCGTTTTTCAGTGCGAGAAAGAGATGCTTTCCCTTATGGGCATTGAAATGGGTCCGTGCCGCAGGCCTTTCCTTCCTCTCGATGACGAGGGAAAAGAAGCTGTGAAAAAACTCTACAATAAAATTGACAACGGGAAAAATATGTGATAAAATCGCATTGGTAGGCGCGTCAGGTCTCCCGATTGCATCTGCAATTTTTCGCCGATAAACCTACTGGAAAGCACTCTGTTAATGCCCAATGACAGAGTGCTTTTTTCTTTTGTTATCCGATGTCCGCGACAGCGGGATTTACCGTTATTTCAGCTATATCGGGCGATACGGCGACCTTGCCGGCAAACTTACTGTGCCCGTCGTTTGAAAGGGTCACCGTGTTTTCGCCTGCCTCAAGGTTTATATAGGCTACAGCTGTGCGGTATGTGCAGGCGCTGTATGTGTTTGTGCACCAGAGCTCCGTTTTTTCGTTTCCCGCGGTGACCGTTATATATTCCTCTATTATATCAACATTGTAGGCGTGCACGCCGTCCTCACCGTTGTTTGAGTATTTTACCGTCAGGGCGTAAATTCCGCTTTCGGGCGCGTTTACCTTAAATGAGGCATAGCCGCCGTCGCTGTTTATTCCGTTTACATAGCTTATTTCGCCCGTGTTCAGCACCGCTCCGCCTTCAAGCGTCAGTTCATCTGCTTTTACGGTCAGCAGATTATTCCTGTCTGCCGGTTTTATGGTTAAATTTCCGCTTGTGCCGGTACCGACATAATTTAGACCGTATTTAAGATATCTCGCTTTGCCGTCTCCGGCGGAGTAATAACCGTCACGCGGCGCTATTATCAGGTGCTCGCCGTATTCCGTACTGTATTCCGAATAAATCTCTTTTTCCGCGTCTTTTCTCACGAGAAGACTGTCCGCAACAAAAGTGCCCTGCGAATGCATAAGCTTTATATTGTGAGAGCCGGCATCAAGATTTGCTCTTATAACGTATTTGTCGGTATATTCGCTCTTGATTGTGTTGTGAACGCTTATTGTCTCCTCTTTTCCGTCGAGCGTCAGAAGGATTTCGGCATCCTTTCTGTCAGCGGGGGAGGAGCCGTCGTTTGCTTTGCCGTAAACTATCGCGAGCTCATAGCCTCCGTTTTCGGGCACAGTGAAATCAAGCGAGATTCCGTCGCCGTCGTGCTCAAATCCTCCGCACATTCCCGCCGTTTCACCTGTTGTAGCGTAGGCGCTGTCGTAGGTGTATGCGCTGCCGAGGAGCGTGCCGCTTTCAAATTCAAATCTTTCGGGAAGAGAACTCTTCTGAGAGCTGATTACGGAGCCGTCATCCTCCGATACGGATACGCGGTAAACGGCGTATCTGTCCGTGTCGCTCATTTTTATTTTCAAAGTGCCGGACGCTTTTGTGTTATATTCATCAATTACAGCGGGGGCAAGCACCTCGCCGCTGAGGCCTTCAAAAGTGACGGCCTCGATTTTTATTCTCAGCTTTTTGCCGATAAGAGAGGCGTTTTTAACCGCTATCTGATAGTCGTAATCCGACCCCGCACAGAGGAATTCCGCCCTCTTGTTTTCTTTGTCGTAATTGCCTATGCCGTCAAGCTTTGAGAGATGATAGCTGTCACGTCTGTACTTTATGACATTCGCGACATCGGAATGTGTGATATCTTTGATTTCACCCTCTGTTCTCTGCCCGCGCATGCCGCAGTACCATTTGTAGAGCCACCACTGCGAATTCGGAATATTCGCGTAGGCGCAGGTGTCGCAGAGATTATCCGAGAGGCGCCAATAGGCAATGTTGCCGTAAGTGCCCGAGTTTTCAATCGCCCTGATGTAGTGAATCATATCGGAGGGCTGACCGCACTCCTCCATTGTGCCGTATTCCGTCACGATAACAGGCAGGGCGTTTATGCCGAGCTCTTTTTCCTTCTGCCTGTATTCCTTAACGTGATCCTCCCACCACATTGATGACGAGGGGCTCAGTTCATGATAAATCATCACATCGGGCATACAGCCGTTATCCCTGCAATATTCAATAAAACCGCTGAGCTTTTCTATGTTGTAGTCACAGTAACCGGGGCCGCCGATAAGCGCTTCGGGGTCGATTGCCTTAACGGTGTCATAAGCCGCCTTGAACGCTTTATAGAATCTCTGCTTCGCGTTTTCATCAAACTCGAGCCAGCCGTCGTCGTGCCTTGTGCCGAACCATACGGCGTTGTCGCACTCGTTGTAAAGACAATAAACCAGTTTACGGGCATAGTCCTTTTTGCTCAGTTTCCCGACTGCCTCCCTCACTCTCGGCAGGAAATCATCATTTACAAATTTTTCGCAGTCGTATTCACCCCTGTCACGCATCGCAATTATCTCGTCATAAGCGTAGTACCAGGTGTCGTAGCTGTCCTGCAGGTAAACGATTGTGTAGTCAGTGCTCTCAAGGTTTCCGCTCACGTGGTCAACATCCCCGATAGGGTGCTGAAGGCCGTCCATCAGCTTCTGCGAGGCGGATTTTATATCGAGCGATTTCACAACCTCTTTACCCGGCACACCTTCCTCCGCGAGACCGTAGAGATAGCCGCACGCCCCGTGCGTAAAATCTCCGTTTGTTTTTGCAAGGTCGAATTCAACCGTCGGGATAAAGAAATATGCGATGTTCTGAAAAAATGAGCTCAGAACAAAAAGCAGCGAAATAAAAAAACTAACGAGCTTTGTCATTATAATCACCGTTTTTATTATATTGGTTTTTCTTAATTGAGTCAAGCGGATTTGAGACGGGTGCCGGTTTGACAAAAAACAATCATTGTTTTATAATCATTCAAGGGGAATAAAACACCTAAAGGCGGCAAAAGGAGTAAAAATGGTAGAAAACACAAAAAAGAAAAATATACTTCAGTTTTTGAAATTCGCCCTTTTTTCAGCTTCTGCGGGCATTGTTCAGATGGGATCTTTCACAATTCTGAACGAGGTTGTTGTCAAAACCGCGTTTATTCAGAATCTTATGGACTCAAGCGAATTGTTTGCGCGGATAATGCGCAATGAATACGGCCCCGTTTATCTTATAGCACTTATTCTTTCCGTTATCTGGAATTTTACGATAAACAGGAAATTCACTTTCAAATCGGCGAACAACATACCCGTTGCAATGCTTAAAGTGCTTGGCTATTACGCCGTGTTTACGCCCGTTTCAACCCTTCTCGGCAATTACTTCACCGCGAAATACTCCGGTGTTGAAAATGTGGAATACGCTGTGCTCGCCATAACAATGGTCACCAATATGGCCACCGAGTTTCTGTTTGACAAGTTTGTTGTGTTCCGCGGCAGCGAGGGGACCGCCGTTAAGAAAAAAGCGGCCGGTAAAGAAGAATAAAAAAAAGCGGCATCGTTCTGATGCCGCTCTTGTTTTTTAAAGAAGTGTCAGCGCCGCGATGCCCGCAAGCGAGAGCAGCACGGAAATGATTTCTCTTTTGCCGGGTTTCGATGGCGTGAAGAAGCTGTAAACCGTTGAGATTACCATCACTCCGCCCGTCACAAACGGATACTGCGCGGAGGCGCTCAGCACGCTCAGCGCGATGAGAAGCAGATAATTTCCCACGGCGCACATAACGCCGTATCCGCTCATATAGATAAACGCGCGGGGTCCCGTCTTCACGGGGCTCTTTTTGTTTCTGACAGCCGCGAGAATAATAAGGGAAAAGATAACGATAAAGCCCTCAATCATCGCGGAGTATGCCGCATCGCTCGTTTTAGGCAGGGAGGAGGCGCTGAAAAACTTGCTTGTCACGCCGTAAAGCCCGTTTGTGATAAACACACCCGCGTAAAGCAGCAGGCTCCCTTTTCCGGTGCCTTTTTTCACGGTGAGCAAAACGGATGCGGCAACAAGCGCAAAGCAGATTGCTTTGCCCGCCGTCAGCTCTTCGCCAAAAAAGATAATCCCGGCGGCAAAGGGCAGAGCCATACCGCCTATCATGCTGAGCACCGAATAAACCGAAAGATTCGCTTTTTCGAGCGCTCGCAGGGAGAAAATGCTGAACAGAATCGAATCCGCCGCGGCAACGCAGGCGAGAGCGCAGGTGAAGCCGGTGAATTCAAAACTGAATTTGTTAATTATGAGCAGAGCGGCAAGGCCCGCAAAGTGTGAGCCCGCCGTGAATTTCAATACGGCGTCAAAGCCCGAGCCGTATCTCGCGCGGTACCTGTCGCTGAATATGAAAACAAAGCTGAAAAGCAATGCCGATATGCCGAGCAGGGTGTAGTACATTTCTCCCTCCGAAAACTTCCGATATGTTTTTCCTTACGCGATTATATCACCTGCGGGCCGCTTATACAACCTCTTTTTCTTGTTCAGATATGACATATGTAAAAGCAATGCATAAAATAAATATATTTATTGACAAAATATACTGTTATGCTTTATAATTTAATGCCGAAAATGATTATCCGAAAAGGGGGAACCGATTTGAAATTCACCAAAATGCACGGCATCGGCAACGATTACATCTATTTCAACTGCTTCAAAGAGAATATAGAGGATCCCGAGTCCCTTTCAATAAAGCTTTCCGACAGACATTTCGGAGTCGGCGGCGACGGCATCGTCATGATTATGCCGAGCGACACCTGCGACTTCAGAATGCGTATGTTCAACGCGGACGGCAGCGAAGGCAAGATGTGCGGCAACGCCACGAGATGCATAGGCAAATATGTCTATGAAAAGGGTCTTACCGATAAAACCGAAATCACGCTCGAAACACTCGCCGGCGTCAAATATCTGAAGCTCGATGTAAAAGACGGCATTGTCGAAAACATCACCGTTGATATGGGCAAGGCGAATTTCACCGCGAAAGAGATTCCCGTCATTTCCGATAAGGACGAAGTTGTTGAGGAAGACCTGACTGTTAACGGCGTCACTCATAAAATGACCTGTGTTTCAATGGGCAACCCGCACTGCGTCATTTTTACGCAAGGCATCAAAGACCTTGACCTTGAAAAAATCGGACCCGCTTATGAAAACAACCCGCTTTTCCCCGAGAGGATAAACACCGAGTTTGTAGAATACATTGACCCATTGAATCTCAATATGAGAGTGTGGGAAAGGGGCAGCGGCGAAACTCTCGCCTGCGGCACGGGCGCCTGCGCGGTCGTTTCCGCGGCTGTCAGAACCGGCAGGTGCAGACCGGACGAATTCGTTAAAGTCAATCTTATCGGCGGCACGCTCGAAATAATGTATAAGTCCGATTCAACGGTTATTATGAAGGGCCCCGCAGCATTTTCATTTGAAGGAGAAATATAAAATGGCAAAAATCAATTCAAACTATCTCAACATAAAAGAAAGCTACCTCTTTTCTGAGGTTGCCAAAAGAGCGGCGGCATTCAAGGCTGCGAATCCCGGCGCGGACGTTATCCGCCTCGGCATAGGCGATGTCACAAGGCCCCTCTGCCCCAAAGTTATTGAGGCGCTTCACGAGGGTGTTGACGATATGTCGCGCGGCGAAACCTTCAAGGGCTACGGCCCCGAGCAGGGTTATGATTTCATCAAGGAGTCGCTCAGGGATTACTATGCTCTCAAGGGCGTAACCCTCGATAAGGACGAGATATTTGTTTCCGACGGCGCAAAGAGCGATCTTGGCAACATTCTTGACATTTTCTCAAATGACAATGTCGTGCTTGTGCCCGACCCCGTCTATCCCGTTTATGTTGATACAAACACAATGGACGGCAGAGAGATTGTTTACCTTGAGGCAAACGAGGCAAACGGCTTCCTTCCTCTGCCCGATGAAAGCATAAAAGCGGATCTTATCTACATCTGCTCGCCCAACAACCCCACCGGCGCCGTTTACAATAAGGAGCAGCTGACAAAATGGGTTGATTACGCAAACAGGAACAATTCCGTCATACTCTTTGACGCGGCTTACGAGTGCTTCGTTTCGGACCCCGCTCTTCCCAGAAGCATATATGAGATAGAGGGCGCCAAGACCTGCGCCATAGAATTTTGCTCATTCTCAAAGACCGCCGGCTTCACCGGCACCCGCTGCGGCTACACGGTTGTGCCGTTTGACCTCAAGAGAGATGACTGCTCGCTCAACAAATTCTGGCTCAGAAGGCAGACCACAAAATTCAACGGCGTTTCTTACATCGTGCAGAAGGGCGCCGCGGCAGTCTTCACCCCCGAAGGCATTGAGCAGATTACCGAAAACATCAATTATTACAAAGAGAACGCAAAAACAATAACCGACACTCTTGACCGTCTCGGCATCTGGTACTGCGGCGGCAAGCACTCGCCCTATATCTGGTTCAGATGCCCCGAAAACATGGGCTCCTGGGAGTTCTTTGACGCTCTGCTCGAAAGAGCCAACGTTGTGGGCACGCCCGGCGAGGGCTTCGGCGAATGCGGCAAGGGCTTCTTCCGCCTCACTTCGTTCTCAACACACGAAAACACAGTTGAAGCTATGCGCAGATTTGAGAGGGCATTCGGCAAAAAATAATGAGCTCCGTTAAAAGAGAAAACAGGATAATATTCATCTGCTGGCTCGCTTACGCCGCCGCCTATGTAGGGCGCCTTAACTATTCCGCTTCAATCGTCGCGATAGTTTCGGATATGGGCGTAACAAAGCCGCAGGCGGGGCTTGTTAGCTCCTGCTTCTTCTTTGCCTACGGCATAGGCCAGCTTGTTAACGGCATACTTTCAAAGAGATACAACAGCAGAAGGATGGTTTTCCTTTCGCTCTTTTCGTCTTCTCTTCTTAATCTTGCGATGCCGCTTTCGGGCAGTATTTCCGCGATGAAATATATATGGCTCGCAAACGGCGCCGTGCAGTCCATTCTCTGGTCAACGCTTATCAAGACCATTTCCGAGAATGTTTCGGCCTCAAAGATGTCAAAGGCGATAGTCGTTATGAGCACACCCGTCGCGGCAGGCACTCTGCCGGCTTACGCGCTCTCATCGCTCTTTGTAAAGTATTCCACGTGGAAAACCACCTTCTATGTTTCTGCCTGCGTGCTCCTTGCCGCGAGCGTAATCTGGTATGCGCTTTACGGCAGTCAGGAGGCCCCCGCCGAGCTTAAAGCGGAGATACAGGCGGAAAAGGCAAACAGAAAGGGCGTGCCCAAAGCGTTTGTGCTTGTTATTATCACAATCGCGTTTTCGGGCATCGTAAACGGCTTTGTGAAGGACGGCATAAACACCTGGGTTTCATCCGTGCTTTATGAGGAATTCAGAATCTCACAGTCGTTTTCAATTTTGCTCACGCTTCTTCTTCCCCTCGTTTCGCTTCTCGGCGCCACCTTCGTTGCCGCGATTCACAAGAAGATGCGTATGATGAACGATATGGACTCGCTCTTCTTCGCTCTCGCGAGCGTTGCCTGCCTCGGCGTGATTCTCTCACTCAGGCACAGGAATATCGTCACGCTTATGATTTGCTTCGTGGTTGTCGCCTGCCTTATGTCAATGGCAAACAACGTTATCACGAGCGTGTTTCCGCTTGATTCAAGGGCGGTTCTCGGCTCCGGCTTTTTAGCGGGCCTTCTTAACACATTCTGCTATGTCGGCAGCACGCTCACATCCTATTCGCTCGGCAAGGTTTCCGAGCACAGCGGATGGAACGCCGTGTTTGTGATTATGCTCGCGGTCTGCATCGCGGCTGCGGCCGTGTCTTTCCTCGGCTCAATTCCCGAAAGGAGACAAAGTAAAAAATGACCACCGTTATAGATGTAGGCGGCGGTTTCAGGGATATTTACGGCGCGGGTGTTTTTGACACCTGCCTCGAGGAAGATATATCCTTTGACTGCTGTATCGCCGTTTCCGCGGGCTCGGCAAACATTGCGTCCTTCCTCGCAAAGCAGAGCGGCAGAAACTACCGGTTTTATACGGATTACGCATTCCGCAAAGAATATATGAGCACCCGTAACCTTATTGACGGCAAGCATTTCCTTGATCTTAATTATGTTTACGGCGAGCTCTCGCTTGAGGGCGGGGAGGACCCGCTTGATTATGAGGTGTTTTCCTCTTACGGCGGCATTCTCAATATTGTTGCCACGGACGCTCTCACCGGCAGGCCTCACTACTTTGAATCGGGCGACATCAGACAGGACGATTTTTCCGTTTTCAAGGCCTCATCTTCAATTCCCATCGTATGCGGCAAAACAGAGATTGACGGGCGCCTTTACTATGACGGAGGTATTTCGGATCCCGTGCCCGTCAAACGCGCCCTCTCGCTCGGCAGCGACAAAATCGTTCTTGTGCTCACAAGGCCGTCCGATTATATCGTCGATCCCAAAAGAGACCTTGCGATTGCCTCAATGATGGATAAAGAATACGCCAGATGCGCAAATGCCCTCAGAGTGCACGCCCTTCGCTATAACAGAGCGGTGCGGCAGGCAAAAAAGCTTGAAGAAGAGGGCAGATGCCTCATCATTTCGCCTGATGAAAGCTGCGGCGTCAACACACTCACGAGAGATAAAGAGTCCCTCGACGCGCTTTACCGCAAGGGGCGCGAAGACGGCCTTAAAATAAAGAATTTTTTGTGCTCCGGTACGGCGGCACATCCCAATAAAGAAAGGGCTGATTGAATTGGCTAAAGAACTTGCAAAACAGTATGACCCCAAAAATGTTGAGGACAGAATATATGATTTCTGGCTTAACGGCAAATATTTTCACGCGAAGGTTGAGGAGGGCAAGCCCACTTATACCATCGTTATTCCGCCGCCGAATATCACAGGTCAGCTTCATATGGGTCACGCTCTTGACAACACTCTGCAGGATATTCTTATCCGCTGGAGAAGGATGCAGGGCTATGATACTCTCTGGCTGCCCGGCACCGACCACGCTTCCATCGCCACCGAGGCAAAGATAGTTGAGGCGATGAAGGCGGAAGGCATCACCAAGGATGACATCGGCAGAGAGGCCTTCCTTGAGAGAGCCTGGAAATGGAAAGAGCAGTACGGCGGCAGGATTATCCAGCAGCTCAAAAAGATGGGCTCATCCTGCGACTGGGACAGAGAGAGGTTCACTCTCGACGAAGGCTGCAACAAAGCCGTGCTTGAGGTTTTCTGCCGCCTTTATGAAAAAGGCCTTATTTACAGAGGCGAAAGAATAATCAACTGGTGCCCCAAGTGCCTCACCTCAATTTCGGACGCCGAGGTTGAATATGAGGACCAGGCGGGCCATTTCTGGCATCTGCGCTATCCCTTCAAGGACGGCAGCGGCTATCTTGAGCTTGCTACAACCCGTCCCGAAACCCTTCTCGGCGATACCGCCGTCGCGGTTAATCCCGAAGACGAGAGATATAAGGATGTTATCGGCAAGACCGTTATCCTCCCGATAGTTCACAGAGAGATTCCCGTTGTTGCCGATGACTATGTTGAGATGGATTTCGGCACCGGCGTTGTTAAAATCACCCCCGCTCACGACCCCAACGACTTTGAGGTGGGCCTTCGCCACAATCTGCCCGTTATCAATGTTATGACGGACGACGCGAAGATTACCGGTGATTACCCCGCCTATGCCGGTATGGACAGATACGAAGCCCGCAAGGCGATAGTGCGCGACCTTGAGGCCGAGGGCGCTCTCGTGAGAATCGAGGATTACAGCCACAACGTAGGCACCTGCTACAGATGCCACACCACGGTTGAACCCCGCGTTTCAAAGCAGTGGTTCGTTAAGATGGAGCCGCTCGCGAAACCCGCAATCGAATGCGTTAAGAGCGGCAAAACAAAGTTTGTGCCCGAAAGGTTTGAAAAGACCTATTTCCACTGGATGGAAAATATCAAGGATTGGTGCATATCCCGTCAGCTCTGGTGGGGCCACAGAATTCCCGCCTATTACTGCGAGGACTGCGGCGAGGTTACAGTTGCCAAAACCGCCCCGTCCTGCTGCCCCAAGTGCGGCGGCAAGGTTGAGCAGGATCCCGACACTCTTGACACCTGGTTCTCATCAGCCCTCTGGCCGTTCTCAACTCTCGGCTGGCCCGATGAAACCCCCGAGCTCAAGCATTATTTCCCCACAAACACCCTCGTTACGGGTTACGATATAATCTTCTTCTGGGTCGCGAGGATGATATTCTCCTCCTGCGAGCAGATGGGCAGAGAGCCCTTCGGCACCGTGTTCATTCACGGCATCGTAAGGGATGCTCTCGGCAGAAAGATGAGTAAGTCCCTCGGCAACGGTATTGACCCTCTTGAGATTATCGACAAATACGGCGCGGATGCCCTGAGGTTCACCCTCGCAACGGGCAACAGCCCCGGAAACGATATGAGATTCTCGGATGAGAAGGTCGGCGCGAGCAGAAACTTCGCAAACAAGCTCTGGAACGCCTCCCGCTTCATTCTTATGAATATCGGTGATGATGAAATCGAGCAGACTCTTCCCTCAGAGCTCGCTCTTGAGGATAAATGGGTGCTCAGCTTATATAACGACCTCGTTAAAGAGGTTACCGACAATCTCGAAAAATTCGAGCTCGGTATCGCCGTGCAGAAGCTTTATGACTTTATCTGGGATATCTTCTGCGACTGGTATATTGAGCTTGCCAAAATACGCCTTCAGGCAGGCGGCGAAGAAGCGGATAACGCAAAGCGCGTGCTCGTTTATGTTATGACGGGCATTCTCAAGCTCCTTCATCCCTTTATGCCTTTCATCACGGAAGAAATCTGGCAGACCCTGCCTCACGAGGGCGAGTCCATCATGATTTCCGCCTGGCCCGTTTATGACAGCGCCCTCTCATTCCCCAAAGAGGAAACCGAGATGGAGAGAATTATGACCGCCATCAGGGCCATAAGAAACAGGCGCGCCGAGATGAATGTTGCTCCCTCAAAGAAGGCGAAGGTTTATATCGCCACCGCTTATACGGACACTTTCGGCAAGGCCGGCATATTCATGCAGCGCCTCGCGAGCGCTTCCGGCTTTGAAGTGGGCGAGTCATTTGACATTGAAGGCAGCGTCAGCATAGTTACCGCGGACGCCAAGATTTATATTCCCATGGGCGACCTTGTTGACTTTGAGGCCGAAAAAGCCAGGCTCAGCAAAGAACTTGAGGCCGTCAAGAAGGACCTTGAGTTTGTCAACAACAAGCTCTCAAACGAAAACTTTGTTGCCAAAGCCCCCGAGGCGGTTGTTAACGCTCAGCGCGAGGCGGCGGCAAAATACGCCGAAAAGATTGCCCTGCTTGAGGACAGCATCGCAAAACTCGGCTGATTGCGGAGTGACTTTATGGATTGCAGACAGGCCGTTGAATATATACATTCCCTCGAGCGTTTCGGCATAAAGCCGGGCCTTGAGAGGATAGGCCTTCTCTGCTCCGCGCTCGGCAATCCCCAGAACAACTGCAGATTTATTCACGTTGCCGGCACAAACGGCAAGGGCTCCACATCAACCCTCATCGCGAATGTTCTCTCGCGCTGCGGTTTTGTCACGGGGCTTTACACCTCACCTTATGTTACGGACTTTCGTGAAAGAATTCAGCTCGGCGGGCGAATGATTGACCCCGCCGGGCTTGCCCGTGTTGTGGAGAGGGTTAAAAACGCCGTTGAAGAAAACAGCATTGAAATCACGGAGTTTGAGGCGGTCACCGCCGCCGCGTTTCTGTGGTTTTCAGAGATGAAGTGTGATTATGTTGTGCTTGAAACGGGCCTCGGCGGCAGATTTGACGCCACCAATGTTATCCCGCCTGCGGCAGTGTCCGTGATAACGAGCATATCATACGACCATATGAATATTCTCGGCAGTACAATCGAGGCCATAGCGGGGGAGAAGTGCGG
>DBWO01000055.1:46188-50940 GCA_002309055.1 Ruminococcaceae bacterium UBA1236 | reverse complement strand
GACACCTGCTCGCGCCTTTCCGTGCCACTCATTATTCCGGACAGCGGCAAGATTTCGGTTCTCCGCTCGGATTTCAGGGGCACTCTCGCCTCATACGGCTCTCTTGAATACCGGCTGCGTCTGCCGGGCGAACATATTGTGTATAACTCCGTCACGGCCATAGAGGCAATCCGTGCGCTCGGCGAAAATATACCCGATGAAAAAATAATTGACGGCTTTTATGATACCGTTATGCCTGCGAGGACCGAGCTCGTGCGCGAAAAGCCCGCCGTGATAATTGACGGCGGCCATAATGAGGACTGCGCCGCGGCGCTTAGGGCCTATGTTCAGAAATACCTCGCCGGCAAAAGGATAGTCGCCGTTTCGTCCCTTATGGCGGATAAAGACTATGAGGCCTATGTTTCCGCAATCGCTCCGCTTGCGGATGTGTTTATCGCAACGAAAGCTTCCGTCCCGAGGGCTCTTCCCGCGCGGGATTTATGTGCCTGCGCTGAAAAATACTGCGGCAGATGTCTCTGCATTCCGTCGCCTTCAGAAGCGGCTCAGAGAGCGCTTGAAGAAGCGGACGAGAGCGATGTGATACTCGTCTGCGGCTCGTTTTACCTTGCGGGCGATATAAGAAGCAGATTTACGGGGGATGAAAACAATGATTAACTCAATAAAAGGCGGCGTTTATCCCACAATGTTAACGCCGTTTACCGCGGATAACAAAATCGATTACAATGCCGTTTCCGGCATACTCGAGTATTACGCGAAAAACGGGGTCGACGGCATATTCGCCATCTGCCAGTCGAGCGAGATTTTCTATCTCTCTTTTGAGGAGCGTCTCGCCCTGCTGAAATATATTAAAGAAAACCTCCCCGAGGGGGTTTCACTTGTCGCGTCCGGTCACGTGGCGGATGACATTGATACGCAGATAAAAGAAGCAAAAGCGTTCTGCGAAACGGGCATTGACGCCTATGTGTTCATTTCAAACCGCTTTGCCGCGCAGGATGAGGGCGATGACATTTTTCTCGCAAATTACGAAAAGGCGGTGAAGGCGCTCGGCGATATCCCCGTGGGGATGTACGAATGCCCCTATCCTTATAAAAGAGTGATTATGCCCGACATCATAAAGAAATGCTGTGATTACGGCAACTTCGCTTTCATCAAGGATACCTGCTGTGACATAAACCTCATCAGAGAGAAACTCAGGGCGGCAGAGGGTACGTCCCTCGGCATTTTCAACGCGAACGGCGCCACTCTCTATGAATCCCTCAAAGCGGGGTGCGCGGGCTACAGCGGAGTTATGGCGAATTTCCACCCCGACCTGTATGTGCGCCTTTGCCATACCCGGCAGAATGACCCCGGAAAAGCGCAGGTTATCGCGGATTTTCTCTCATTCGCCTCCACCATAGAGCTTCAGCAGTACCCGGTAAACGCGAAATATCATATGAAACTTTCGGGAGTCGATATGGAGATTTACTCCCGCACGCGCGACTGCCGCACCTTCACCCCGGCAAATAAAAAAGAAATCGAAGCGATGATAAGAACGGAAGAATATTTCAGAAAAACGCTTGATTAAAAATGAAATGATGATTTTATGACGCACAGACGTCATTTTATTGTCAAGTTGCTGTAGGGAACGCCGGAGACGGCGTTCCGCCACAGGGATATGCGGAGCATAAAATACTATGCTTGGCAAAACCCGCGTTCATACCGTTTTTTGCTGCGTTTATACCTTTCTCTCAAAAAACACCCGTGTTTAATGGTATTATCGGCTTGCAGGGAAAACCTGCAATAAAAACTAAAAGGAGAATAGTTATGAAGAAATTTTTATCTTTATTTCTCTCACTGGTTATATCCCTCTCCGTATTCTTCGGAGGAACGGTAACCGCGGGCGCGGAAACCTACGGAGTGCTGACGTATGAGCTCAAAGACGGCAAAATAACCATTACCGGTTGTGATGAAAACGCAAGCGGTGAAGTTGTTATTCCGGCAGAAATTGACGGATATCCGGTAACAAGTATAGGTGAAAAGGCATTCACTACCTGGACTGAAATTGACGGCGGAGTTACGCAAATTACCGGCCGCAGCAATATTACAAGTATAATTATCCCCGACAGCGTTACAAGCATAGGTGATTGGGCATTCTCCGGCTGCACCGGTCTCACAAGCATAAACATTCCAAACAGTGTCACAAGCATAGGTGATTACGCGTTTAATCAATGCACCGGGCTTACGAGTATAACCATCCCCGACAGTGTCACAAGCATAGGTGATTACGCGTTTAATCAATGCACCGGGCTTACGAGTATAACCATCCCCGACAGTGTTACAAGCATAGGTGAAAGTGCATTCTCCGGCTGCGCCGGGCTTACAAGCGTAATCATCGGCAACGGCGTTACAAGCATAGGAAATGGAGCATTCTCCGGCTGCGAAGGGATCACAAACATAGCAGTTGATGAAAGTAATCCCGTTTATCATTCGGCAAACAACTGCCTTATTGACATGGCAAACAAAGTACTTGTTATCGGCTGTAAAAACAGTGTCATCCCGGATGACGGCTCTGTCACAAGCATAGGTGATTATGCTTTTTCCCGCTGCACCGGGCTTACAAGTATAACCATCCCCGACAGCGTCACAAACATAGGCTGGTCGGCGTTCTCCGAATGCACCGGGCTTACGAGTATAACCATCCCCGACAGTGTCACAAGCATAGGTGGTTGGGCGTTCTCCGACTGCTCCGGGCTTACAAGCATAACTATCCCGGACAGTGTTGTAAGCATTGGTTACGGTGCATTCTCGAGCTGCACCGGGCTTACAAGCGTAACCATTCCAAACAGTGTCACAAGCATAGGTGAAGAGGCATTCTTCGGTTGCACCGGGCTTGAGAGCATAACTGTGGATGAAGGCAACCCTGTTTATCATTCATCCGATAATTGCCTGATTGAAACGGCAGGCAAAGCCCTTATTGCCGGCTGCAAAAACAGCGTAATCCCCGATGACGGCAGCGTCACAAGCATAGGTGATTGGGTGTTCTCCGGCTGCACCGGGCTCACAAGCGTAACCATTCCCGACAGCGTCACAAGCATAGGCGATGGTGCATTCTACGGCTGTACCGGGATTACAAGCATAACCATCTTCGGCAGCGTCACAAGAATAGGCAATTATGCATTCTACGCCTGCGAAGGGCTTACAAGCATAACCATCCCCGACAGCGTCACAAGCATAGGAGAACAGGCATTCCGTTCTTGTTATAACCTTAAAAATATAAATATACCCGGTAATGTCACATCTATAGGCGAAGCCGCATTCCGTTATTGTGAAAGCGCAGAAAGCTTATCATTGCCCGTCGGCTTAGAGGTTATAGAAAACAGTTCTTTTGAGGGATGCAGAAACCTGAAAAGTATAACCGTTCCGGACGGTGTCACAAGCATAGGTAATTGGGCATTCTACCAATGTGAAGAGCTCACAAGCGTAACCATCCCCGACAGTGTCATAAGCATAGGCTATAATGCATTTGATTATTGCTCCAAGATTTCAGATGTATATTATACCGGTTCCAAAGAGCAATGGAACGCGATTCAGGTTGGTGATTTTAACGGTTCTATATTAACCGCCTCCATTCATTTCAATTCCGCAGGTCCCGTCAACGATAAGGAACCTGTTTACGAAAGCCCCGAAGGCGTGGCCCTCTATGATGACTACAGCGCGAAAATGCCCGACGGCAGAATTGTTGAGAAAGCCGTAGAAATAAAGGCCGACGGCGGCAACAACGTAAAATTCAACCTCACACAGTTAACTCCTCAGCAGGACGAAGGCTTCGGCGGCATTAAATACAGCTGTTCGTGCAAATTCGACCTCTCTCTTGCTGACCCCGGCGCAGCGGATATTTCGGAAACGAACCCCGCGACAATCCGTTTCAAAAAGGATTTCATCGGCCGCGATATAAGAAACATCGTAATTTTCCATTATCCCGCGCACGGCGGCAGAGAAAGCTTTACTGCAGCGAAAAACGACCCGAGGTTCAGAATAACCGATGACGGTGAATACTGGAAGATTACCGTAACCTCCCTGAGCCCCTTCGGCATTTACTATATGCCGGTTCTGAATGTTAAAGCGTCACAGACCGTTGATTACAAGGCGAATGTTACCGTAACCGCGACGGCGGAGAATGTGCCCGATGGATACGTGCTCGCGATATATGAAGGAAATACGCTCAGAGAAAAGGGCGGCAATACAAGCGTTTCTTACAAGGCCGGCACAATGACGGCAAACAGAACGTTCACCGTGAAAATCATAGATTCAGGCAATAACGCTCTGAAAGACGTTGAAGAAAACGAAATCAAAGCAAACTGCGAAGTTAAAGTGAAATCCGGGTTCTTCGATAAGCTTATCGCCTTCTTCAAAGGCCTGTTCGGCTTGCTCCCGAATGTGGAAATAAAACCTTAAAGCATAACCCGAAACCCCCATCCGAACAGATGGGGGTTTGTTATTTACGGAGGCATGAATTGCGGCGGGAATTGTATTATGCTCCGCATATCCCTGTTGCTCAGCGCCGGGACGGCGTTCCCTACAGTGCGAGTTTTATTGCTTGATTTGNNACATTCCGATGTGCCGAAGGCGCATTAACCGTAGGGGCGATTAGCAATCGCCCGCAGAAAGCATTAATTATTTATGCTCACGCATATCCTTGTTGCGGAACGCCGGGACGGCGTTCCCTACGGTGCGAGGATTATTGCTTCAGTGCGAGTTTTATTGCTTGATTTG
>DBWO01000055.1:26399-46161 GCA_002309055.1 Ruminococcaceae bacterium UBA1236 | reverse complement strand
ATTCCGATGTGCCGAAGGCGCATTGACCGTAGGGGCGATTAGCAATCGCCCGCAGAAGGCATTAATTGTTTATTTATGCTCCTCATATCATATGACGGGTGAATAATATTCGCCCCTACAGATATAACCGGAGCGAAGCGACCCGAAACGTTTCCGAAAGGAAACATTTCACACGCGCAAGGCGTATTTCACACCGGAGGTATTTCATTATTATAATCTTATTCTCCATATTTCTTTTTAATTTTGCTAAAAAACAATTGATTTAGGTATTTAAATATGTTAAACTTATATAAATAAATTTAATCCGATACGGAGGAGTTAAAATGGCACAGAAAAAAACAGTATTTCTTACCGGCGCGTCCGGTAACATGGGTCACAAGAGCTTTCTTGAGTTCATTAAGCACAAGGATAAGTACAATATGGTTCTTCTCCTTCGTGACAGCAAAAAGAACAGAGAACTTTTTGCAAAGTATCTTGACGATCCCGCGGTCAAGATTGTTTGGGGCGATCTTACCGATGCCGAAGCAGTTAAATCCTGCGTTGACGGTGCGGACTATGTTCTTCACGTTGGCGGTATGGTTTCACCCGCTGCGGACTATTATCCCACCAAGACCATCGTTACCAACACCACAGCTGCAAGAAACATCGTTGAGGCCGTTAAAGCTCAGCCCAACCCCGACGCAATCAAGGTTGTTTACATCGGCACCGTTGCCGAAACAGGCGACAGAAACGCTCCCATCCACTGGGCGCGCTGCGGCGACCCCATCAAAATCAGCATTTATGACCACTATGCCTGCTCCAAAGTTTTGGCGGAGGCAATCTTCGCAGAGAGCGGCCTGAAATACTGGGTATCCTGCCGTCAGTCCGGTATCCTTTATGCCGACATTCTCAAGAATATGGATCCCATCATGTTCCACGTTCCCATCAACGGCGTTCTTGAATGGGCTACCGTTGAGGATTCCGCCCGCCTTATGGTCAACATCTGCGGCGACGATATCCCCGAGGAATTCTGGAGAAGATTCTATAACATCGGTTCCGGTGAAGAATACAGAATCACCAACTTCGAGTTTGAGGAGCTCCTGCTCGGCACACTCGGCCTCGGCTCTCCCAAGAAGATCTTCAAGCCCAACTGGTTCACCACCCGCAATTTCCACGGCCAGTGGTACTATGACGGCGACGAGCTTGAGAAATACTGCCACTTCAGAGCAAATATTCCCATCAAGACTTATTTCAAGAATATGATGGATCAGGTTGAGCCCTATTTCAAGCTTGCCTTCCTCGCAAAGCCCATCGCTCCCATCCTCAGAGACACCTTTATGAAATCACTTGCCAACAAAGAGATTTACGGCACACAGTGGTGGATTAAGAATCAGATTCCCGAAAGAATTTCCGCATACTACGGCACTATCGAAGAGTATAACGCCATCCCCGAGAAGTGGGAGGATTACAAGATTATCATTCCTTCAAAGAAGACCACTTCCGAAGATGTCAGAATTCTTGACCACGGTTACGATGAGTCCAAGCCCGTTGAGGAGCTCACTCTTGACGACCTCAGGCAGGCTGCCGCGAAAAGAGGCGGCGAGTGCCTTGCCACAGAGGAAGAGTATGTTGATTTCTACACACCCATCAAGTGGAAGTCGGCGCGCGGCAATGAGTTTATGATGAGCGCAAACCTCGTGCTCAGAGGCGGCCATTGGTGCCCCGCAGAGTTCCCGACCGATTGCGAAGGCAAGAAGTTCTACTGGGATTATGACTACGAAGCGAAAATCAACCCCTTCTTCCGTCAGGTTTGGGAGCCCCTTCATGACGATAGCGAAAACAATGTTTACACAGAGGCGATTTTCAAGGGCTTCGAAGGTTTTAAAGACTGATAAATCATTTTACAATAAGCAGAAGAAAGCCGCTCAAAAGGCGGTTTTCTCTGTTTAACCGCAAAAAAGGACAGAAGGTGTAAATTTGCTGAACCGTATTCTCAGAGTTTCCATATCCCTTGCGCTCGTGTGCGCCATTGTTTTGCTCGGCTCCTGCTCAGGCAAAAACAGCGGCGCGGGCAGCGCCTCCGTCATAAAAATCGGCACTCAGGATATAACGGGCAACTTTAACCCGTTTTACGCCGAAAGCGCGGGCGATATTGAGGTTATGAAGCAGATTTATCCCTCAATCCAGCGCAGGGGCCCCGATAACACGCTTATAAACGACCTCGGCAGTATTTCCTATGAATACGAAGAGGGCGACAGAGTCAAATACACCGTTACCATAAGGGATGACCTCGCTTTTTCGGACGGCACGCGCGTTACCATAGACGATGTTATTTTCTGGTATTATTTTCTCGCGGACGCCACTTATGACGGCGTTTACTCCGGTTTTTACCTCAACGATATTGAGGGCCTCAGGGAGTATTATTTTGACGATGAGAATTACGCCTCGGTTATCGGCAACTTCGCCGGCAGCGACTCGCATATAGCGTCATATATCAAAAAGAATTACGCGAACGGCACCGATGTTACCGAGATAAGCGGCATAAAGCGTGTGGATGACTACACCTGCACCGTTCTGTTCAATTCGCGCAACATAAACGCTGTTTCGCAGATAAACGCGGTAATAGTGCCCAAGGCGTTTTACGGCGCAAACTACGTTAAAGGCGAAGCTGCAAAGGTGAAAGAAATCACATCGGACACCCTCGGATGCGGACCCTACTATCTTTCCGCCTATTCCGAAAAGGACCATACCGTTACAATGGTCGCAAACGACTACGCGATCAACAAGCCGGCTGTGTTTCAGAAGGCGGAGTTCAAAGATCTGAAGGCGCTCGGCAAGGATGCCGCCAAAGCACTCAAAAGCGGGGATGTAAACATCGTTTCCGCTCCGGCAACGGGCGAAACGGTTTCCTCTTTCGGAAGCTCCGTTAAAACGGTGCTCGGCAACGAAACGGACTATACCTCGCTTTTCATCTCCACAGCCGTTCCGCAGGAGGCGCGCAAAACCCTGATGGGCCTTTTCGCATCCTACGACCTGATTGAGAATGAGTATTCGGGTTATTACACCCGGCTTGTTAGGCCGCTGAGCGTGAGGTTTGAGGAATACCCCGCGGGCCTTGAGCAGTATTATAAATCCACCCTTAAAGGCGCTTTTCTGAGCACTATGGTCACTTCGCTCAGCGCTTACTGCGCCGGCACAAAGGACAGCCTTGATTATAAGCTGCTCGAGAAATTCGCGCAGGATGTTGCGCAATATAATGTAAATATAAAAGTAACGGCGTGCTCTGAGAGCGAATTTGAAGCCGCCGTGAAAGAGGGCAGGGCGGATATCTGGATAACCTCAACCCCGGACGGCGACACCTGCGATAAATATGATTATTACAACACCCTCGGCAGTAAAAACTTTACGCGCCTGTCAGACCCCGGGATTGACGAGCTCACATTAAAAATACGCCGCGCCACCGGATTTACCGACAGGGGAGCGCTCACGGGCGAACTGCTCGAAAAGGTGATGGATTCGGCCGTAGAGCTTCCGCTTTATCAGCTTCAGAGAGTGACTGCGTACGACACGGGAGTCATCAATGAAAAGTCGCTGATAGACGTTTCGGAGTACGACGGATACACCGATATTCTGCCATATCTTTACTGAGTTCAATATGTAGTATACGGCACCGTAACGACCACAACGGGTAGTTATGGTGCCGATTTTCATTGACTTTACACAAAAAAACAGGGGTAAAAACGCGCTTTGACCGTTTTATATTTCTAAAATAGAAATAAAATCGCTCTCTTTTGTGCATTTTGGACAGAAAACGCATTTTCAAAAACTTGACAAAAACGCATTTGACCAATATAATACCCCCGTCCTGACAGAAAATAAGCAAAAGAGCGTTTCTTCGCCTTTTGTAAAAACTAAAGGAGAATTTTATGCCGATAAAGACATTATCGGGCAAACTTGTAATCGGTAAGATACTGCACAGAATTATCTCTGTGTCCGTTGCGCTGATTGTGGCCGTTTCTTCGAGCCTCATCGTTTTCGCGGCGGAAGGCGGTATCAAGGTAAAGATTATTGACGGCCTGTCAATAAAATCCGTAACCACCGAATCCAAGGACCCCGCACAGATCGTCGCAGAGGCAGGTTACAATCTTGATGTCAACGATAAGCTTTATCTTGACATGTTTTCCGAAGAAAAGGGCGGCACAATAGTCATCAGGCGCGCCAAGCTCATCAGAGTTGATGACAACGGCATTATTTCCTACATTCTCAGTTATGATGAAGACGCTTCTTCATCCGCCGATGACAAGTCAATCGCTTCGGGAATGAAAGACTTGGCAAAATCACTGGTTAAAAGCGCGTTTACCGTGAACATTTTACACGACGGTAAAAATGAAAAAGTCACGGTATCGGGCGGCACCGTGGGCGAGGCAGTCAAAAACGCCGGCATTTCAATCGGCAAAAACGATGTTGTTTCACCCTCTGCGGATACCCCCATCACGGGCAAAACCAAAATATCCATCAGCAGAGTCAGCTACCGCCTGAGAGTTGAAAAGGAAAAGATTCCTTTCGACACAAAGGTGGAAACAGACGAAACCCTTGCTCCCGGCGTTTCACGCGTCGCTACACAGGGTAAGGAAGGCAAAAAGACCGTTATTTATTCAGACAAGTATGTAAACGGAGCTCTTGTGCAGTCGAATGTCAAAAGCGAGATAGTCCTCTCAAAGCCCGTTACGCAGGTAATCAAGTCAGGAAAAGTTAACAGTAACAAGCTTTCGGATTATTACGGCAACGGCAGCCCGATTTCGGAGATTAAAGCCCCCGACAAGCTCACAATCGGAGCGGACGGCGCCCCCGTAAACTATCAGTACTGCATAAACGGCAAAGCTACCGCTTACACCGATGACCCCATCACATCAACAGGCATCGTACCGCAGCCCGGTATCATTGCCGTTGACCCCAAGCAGATTCCCTACGGCACCGAGTGCTATGTTGTATCCGCGGACGGTAAATACGTTTACGGCTACTGCATCGCCGCCGACACGGGCGGATTTGTGAAGATGGGCAACACCACCATCGACCTGTTTATGAACACGGAAGATATGTGTGATGACTGGGGCAACAGACCCGTAAACATCTACATTCTCTGACGAACGATCAAAAAAGACGGACTGTGATTGATTTCACGGTCCGTTTTTTGTTTCTCTGAATATAAAACTTGATTTTCGGTGAAAACTGCGCTATAATATGCAGGCATCATATCCGCCGGTGTGATGGAATTGGCAGACGTGCCGGACTCAAAATCCGGTCCTGGCGACAGGGTGCGGGTTCGACCCCCGCCACCGGCACCAATACGGGTGTTCATGAGCATTGCGCTTGTGAACGCCTTTTTTATGCGTTAAATCCAAAATCCGTCCGGAACGGGCGTGTGCCTTTAATAAGTATGTAAGTATTTATTAATCAGTCTTTATATATCAGTATATATTCCTACTGAATTTCAGTAGTCTGGGATACTGTTTTTCAGAGGGGTGTGAATAACTTTGCCGCTTTTTCACATCTTATTCACCCGGTTATTCACTATGAAGAATGTTTTGATATCTTTCCGTCCTTACGGAATATGCGGCATGGGATTAATTGCGTTACGTGCCTGAAGAAAAAAAGCACTGCGGTTTATTCCGCAGCGCCGTTTTGCTTTATTATTTCTTTTTTTCGCCCGTCACAACGCTGAAGCTTCTGCCTTCTATCTGAGTCAGGCGGATTACATTGCCCTCCTCATCATATTCCACGTCATAAGCGTAGTTATAATTCTGGTTATAAGGGGTGAGGTACAGCTTTTCGCCGCGCATCTGATATTCGCCCTTTGTGGTGCTGCCCTTGTAAATCTCGGTGTAAACGCCGCCCTCAAATGAATAGGTGTTTGAGGGGTCGCTCTCCTCGGCAAGATTAAGCCCGTCAAATTTATCGGGGTTAACGGGCTCCTGCTTTTTCTTGCAGGATGCGAGCACAAACGCTCCCGAAACAATCAGGACGAGCGCAAGGATGATTGATACTGTTCTTTTCATGGTGTTTCCTCCTATATTCCGAATTCAAGGCCGTGCTCTTTCAGCAGTGAATAAAAGTCATATTCAAGCGGACCTATGCAGGTGAGGTCGCGGTTTTTGCAGTCAATGATAAAAATCAGGTCGCTTCTGCCGCTCCCTTCGCCTATCTCAATTTCCGTTATGCTTATCCCTTCGAGGGACTTGCGTATAAGCGACGGGTTTCCGCTTACCTCAAGCGGCATGCGGTGCTCGCCGAAAGGGGAGCGCACAACCGCGCACGCCTTGTCAAACACGCCCGTGAGCGCGCCGGCGATGTCGGCAGTGTCCTCATAAGGCTCAATGAAAAAGGTGACCAGCCGCCTGCTTTTTGTTATCATGCTTTTATCGCTTGTCAGCTTCATTTTATAAGGCCTTCCGTAATAATTCCTTTTTATTATAAACCTGTTTTTTAATAAATGCAACATATTGGTAAGGGGTGTGTGAAAAATTTACGCGCTGTTCTTATTTTTATAAAGGTATTGAAAAATTCAGGGTGAAAATGTATAATATATTTTATCCAGGATTTTTTGGGAAAGGAGATTTAAAATGAAAATCATCAAAAAGCTTATATGTGTTATTTCCATTGTTGCGATTCTTACCGGCTGCCTTGCATTTGCCGCCGGCGCGGCGGGTGACAGCCCTGTTGCCCGGCTTTATCTCTGCTCCAACTGGCGCAAGACTCTTTCAAATCCTCACGCTTTTATTTATGTTGAAAACCTCAGCGGTCACGACATAAAAGTAGGCGCATACACCTGCCACAGGGGCGAGGGTGTTTCGGTAGGCACTTCGGGCCTCGCGCAGTTTAACGGCTTCGGCATTTATTATAATCTTGAGAGCTACAACGGCAACTTAAGAGGCCTTGACAACTGCGTTTATCTTGTCAGGGATCTTACTCAGAGCGAGCTTGACAGTATGTCCGATTATATCATCAGCGCAAACTACTGGGTGCCTGTTGCATTTAACTGCGTCACATTCGCCGTAAAGGCCTGGAATAAATCCGGCGGCGAGCATATCACGCCGCTTGATGTGCCTCCTCACATCCTGCGCCTCCAGATTGAGAGACGCGACCACGGCGAGGATGACCTTAAAATGTTCCTGCCCGACAGCAGCAGGGTTTACAAGCAGCGCGGCAACGGCGCAAATGCTTTTCTTGAGCCCGTGCGCAATTCAGCGCTCAACTGCTACATCGGCTGATTGTTCCTTTTATTATTAAATATTTAATTTTTTATTGACAACAGGCGAAAAAAATAAGATAATATTATTTACCGCTGTGTTACAGCAGATTAATACTCAAATAATTAACTAAGGTGATTTATTAAAATGGTATTCAACAAAGACGGAAGCAACATAGGTGATATTCTTTTAAGAGACGGTAAAATCACTCAGGAAAAGCTTGAGCAGGCGATAGCCGATGCCGAGAAAAACGGCAAGCCCCTCAGAGAGAGTCTCATAGACCTCAAATTCTGCGATGCCGAAGCAATCGCCATGGCTCAGGGCGAGCTTCTCAACGTGCCTTACATCAGCCTCAGAGCGCTCACTCTTCCCCAGGAAATAGTCGGGCTGGTAAGCGGCAGCATCCTCAGAAAACACAACGTATGTCCCATTGAGTTTTACAATGAGATGAATGACGTGCTTGTGCTCGCTATGGCGGATCCACTCGATGTGAACGCTCTTGACGACATCTCCATGATTACGGGGTGCCAGATTGAGCCCAGAATCGCCACCATGGGCGAAATCAACCACCTGCTTGATAAATACTACGGCTCAGACGAAGCAATGTCCGCCGCGGAGCAGTTTACAAAGGACAGGGAGTCAAAGACTGCCGAGCTTTCCGAGGAGGAGAAGAGAGAGCAGGAAAACCTCAACTCCGCTCCCATCGTTATGCTCGTTCGCTCAATATTTGAGCAGGCGGTGCGTTCCCGTGCATCGGATATTCATATCGACGCCCAGGAAACCCAGGTCGTCGTTCGTTACCGTATAGACGGTGTGCTCGTCAAGGTTATGACTTATGACATAATGCTTATGCCCGTTATCGTAACCCGTCTTAAGATTATGGCGAGCCTTGATATCGCCGAAAAGCGTAAACCGCAGGACGGCCGTATCACCATCATCGTTGACCGCAGCGAGTATGATATCCGTGTATCCATTCTTCCCACCTCCTACGGTGAAAAGATAGTTATGCGTATTGCTTCCACCGTTGCCCTTACCCGTACCAAGGCGCAGCTCGGTATGAAACCCTGGGAGCTTGAGCGCTTTGATCACATCATATCAAACCCCAACGGTATTATCCTTGTTACCGGACCTACCGGTTCAGGTAAATCCACCACGCTTTACACAGCCCTCTCGGAGCTCAATGATGACGCTGTTAACATCATCACCGTTGAGGACCCTGTCGAAGCTAACATCTCCGGTCTTAACCAGGTTCAGGTTAACGTCAAAGCAGGCCTTACCTTCGCTTCGGCCCTGCGTTCCATACTGCGTCAGGACCCCGATATCATCATGATCGGTGAGATCCGTGACTATGAGACCGCTTCAATCGCCGTTCAGGCATCTATCACGGGCCACTTGGTTGTTTCAACCCTGCATACTAACTCATCCGCGGCCACCATCACCCGTCTTCTTGACATGGGCCTTGAGTCCTTCCTTCTTGCGGACTCTGTCGTGGGTATCATAGCTCAGCGTCTTGTGCGTAAGCTCTGCACTCACTGCAAAAAGCCCAGAGAGGCCACCGAGGATGAAAAGAGATATATGGGCTTCCCCGTTGACGAGCCCCTCACCATCTATGAGCCCTGCGGCTGCCCGATGTGTTCGGACACCGGTTTCTACGGCCGAACCGCTGTTTTTGAGATTATGGAAATCACCCAGGATCTTAAGCACCTCATTACAGCCAAGGCAAGCACAAGAGAGCTCAAGGAGCAGGCGCTTAAAGACGGCATGCACACCCTTCATATGGCCGCTGCCGACTATGTAAAAGAGGGCGTCACCACCATCAAGGAGCTTATGAAGGTTTCCTTCGATACATAATCATCATATCTGCAACGCTTTACGGTGTTGCAGATTTTTTATGCTTGATTACTATGCCGATATGGTTTATAATCAGTTTAATAATACGAAAAGGGAAAATGATATGAAAACACTGTTTATTGACTGCGGCATGGGAGCCGCCGGCGATATGCTCTGCTCGGCCCTGCTCGAGCTTACCGATAACCCCGAAGAGGTTATCAAAGAGATGAATTCCTTCGGCATTCCTCATACACAATACATTGCCGAAAAGGTTTCGGACTGCGGAATAACCGGCACGCACATAAGCGTTAAAGTGCACGGTGAAGAGGAGCACGAACATCATCACGAACATGAATATGAGCATCATTATGAACATGAGCATCACCACGAGCACAGCTCCCTTGACTGCATAAAGCAGATAATAAAAGACGCAAACGCTCCCGATAAGGTCAAGGACGCGGCTCTCGCTGTTTTCTTGAAGCTCGCCGAAGCGGAGAGCACCGTACACGGCACGGAGATTGACCACATCCATTTTCACGAGGTCGGATCGCTCGACGCCGTCGCGGATATACTCGGCTTCTGCTTCCTGCTTGATAAAACCGGAGTTTCCCGTGTAGTCGCGACCCCTGTAAACACAGGCAAAGGCACCGTTAAATGCGCCCACGGCATTCTGCCCGTGCCCGCGCCCGCAACCGCTGTTTTGCTTAAAGGCATTCCTTCTTACAGCGACGGCGTTATTGACGGCGAGCTCTGCACTCCCACAGGCGCGGCAATCCTCAAAACCTTTGTCAGCGAATTCTCATCAATGCCGCTTATGGTATGCGAAAAAATCGGCTACGGCATGGGCTCAAAAAGATTTGAGAGAGCGAACTGCGTGCGTGTTATGCTCGGCGAGAGCGGCACGGCCGACGGCGCGGTAACCGAGCTTTGCTTTAATGTTGACGATATGACCGCGGAGGAAATCGCTTTCGGCACGCAGATGATTCTTGAGAGCGGCGTAAGGGATGTTTTTACTGAGCCGGTCATTATGAAAAAGGGCAGGCCGGGCACTCTTGTTACCGTGCTTTGCGACAGCGGCAAAACAAGCGAGACTGTTTCTCTCATTTTTACTCATTTCTCAACGCTCGGCATCCGCGAAAATATCTGCCGCAGATACACTCTTGAAAGGTCTGTCACCGAAAAGGAAACCCCGCTCGGCAAAGTGCGCGTAAAAGAGTCGCAGGGATACGGAGTCAGAAAATGCAAATATGAATATGAAGATATTGCCGCGCTCGCAAGGCAAAGCGGATTAAGCCTCGGCGGAGTAATCAATAAAATAGAAAGGGAGAAAGAATAAATGAGTAAATCTGTAAAAAACCTTACCCTTGCCGCAATGTTTCTTGCGATAGGGCAGGTGCTTCCATTTATCACAATGCAGATTCCCACTATAGGCAAAGCGCTGTGCCCGATGCATATTCCCGTGCTGCTGTGCGGATTTATCTGCGGCCCGGCATACGGCGCGGCTGTCGGCTTCATCTGCCCGCTTATGAGGTCGCTCCTTTTCGCGTTTCCGCCGATGTATCCCAATGCCGCGGGTATGGCCTTTGAACTGCTTGCCTACGGCCTTATTGCGGGGCTTATGGCAAAAGCGCTCGGCCTTAAATCTCTTCCCCGCATCTTTATATCGCTCATCACCGCCATGATAGGCGGCAGAATTGTGTGGGGTATCGCCCGTGTGCTTATGCTTCAGATTAGAGGCACGGAATTCACATTCAAAATGTTTATTGCCGGCGGTTTCACAAACGCGATTCCCGGAATAATTCTTCAGCTTATTCTTATCCCTCTTGTGCTTGAAATCTATTATCATCGTAAAAAAAAGGCAGTCACCGATTACGTATTACCGGAGCCGGATGAGCCGCAGGATGAGGAAGATACGGGCACACTTTAATATAAACTCTTGCAATATTGCAGATTATGTATTAAAATTAATATATAAAAATGAAAACGGAGGATTATTTATGGCTTGTTTCACAGTTCCCGCCGTTGAGGCAATCGCGGTGACCGCGGTTTATATAGCAGCTAAAAAGAAAGAAAAAAAGAATCAGCTTCCCAAAGTGGCACAGGGCAGCACCCTTGCAAAGGAAGAGCCTTCAATCACCTGGTCAAAGAGGCTCAGCTGGCTTTTGGCCCTTCTCTGGGGCGGAGTGCTCTTGCTCGCGTTTGAGCATTTCTGGCACGGGGAGATTGTTCCCTTCCCGCCGTTCTTAACGGCTATGGCAACGCCTGAGGATACCGCCGAGATGCTGCACGAAATGGCAACGGTCGGCGTTTCAATGGCAATTTCGGTTACGGCGCTGTGGGGTGTAATCTGCGCAGTGGCGCAGGCCAAGGTCAGAAGCATTAAAAAGGCCCTCGCCAAAGGCAACGCATAAGAGAGGTTTGTATTATGACACTGCTTATTACGATTATTGCCGCTCTGGCCGCCACCGTCGTGTGGTATGCAAGCGAAAAGAGAGACACTTATAAACTCGGCACCCTCTCACTCATTTTCTGGGGCGCTTCATTTATGTGGCTGATGGACTTTGTGTTTGAATACGCGGAGCTTAAAGCGGAATATTTCAATCAGGAATTCGCGGATATTCTCAATGATTCGCTTCTCGGTCTCGCAGTTGTCGCGCTCGGCCTTGCCGCCTGGATTGTTGTTCTGCTTATTAAGGACCCCAAAGGCGTATTCAAAAAGAGATTTACAAAATCAGAATAAAACGGAAAGAGAGCTGTTGCGTAAACGGCTCTCTTTTTTATATATTGAAATAGTTTTATAAAAGTGGTAAAATATTTTTTATATTTGTTAAACGGAGTGATTCACTTGTCCTCAACGCCCGATTTTGTTAAATACGCCGCCGGCATCGTGCCGAGTGAAAGACAGCTGAAATGGCAGGAAACGGAGTTTTACGCCTTCATCCATTTCGGCATGAATACTTTTACGGACAGCGAATGGGGCAGCGGAAACGAGGACCCCGACCTTTTCTGCCCCGAGGAGCTTGACTGCCGCCAGTGGGCAAAGCTCTGCAAGCTCAGCGGTATGAAGGCCCTTGTGCTCACCGCCAAGCATCACGACGGCTTCTGCCTGTGGCAGACGGAATACACCGACCACAGCGTTAAGTCAAGCAAATGGCGCGGCGGTAAAGGCGATGTTGTTGCCGAATGCGCGAAGGCGTGTGAAGAATTCGGCATAAAATTCGGTGTCTATATTTCCCCCTGGGATAAGCATGAGGACAGCTACGGCTCGGGCGGCAAATACAACGAGTTTTTCAAAAACCAGCTCAGGGAGCTTCTCACAAATTACGGCGAGCTTTTCTGCGTCTGGTTTGACGGCGCCTGCGGAGAAGGCCCGAACGGCAAAAAGCAGGAATATGACTGGGAAGGTTACTATAATCTTATCAGAGAGCTTCAGCCGGGCGCTGTTATCAGCATAACCGGCCCCGATGTACGCTGGTGCGGAAACGAGGCGGGTGTCGGCAGAAAAAGCGAATGGAGCGTTGTGCCTTACTATCACTGCTCACCGCTCGCGGTTGCCGCTCAGAGTCAGACCGATGTTACAAAGCCACCGAGAAACATTAACCCCACCGCGCTTGACCTCGGAAGCAGAAAGATAATCAAAAACTGCAATAAGCTTATCTGGTATCCCGCGGAGGTCGATGTTTCCCTTAGAAAAGGCTGGTTCTATCATCCTGCAGATGACTACACCGTTAAGCCTCTTGCGAAGCTTATGGATATTTATTATAATTCAGTCGGAGCAAACGCAAATCTTATTCTCAATGTGCCGCCGATGCCCTCGGGCAAAATCAATGAGAGGGATATTGACGCTCTTCTCAGCATGGGCGCTCAGCTCGATATAGATTTTAAAGAAAACCTCGCCGATGATTCCGTGATGACGGATAACAGGCACCTCGACGAAAATCACACCGGTCAGCATATTCTTGAGCACGGCTCAGAGTTTTACTGGCACAGCGGCGATAATCCCGGGGGCAGCGAGCTTGTGCTCGACCTCGGCGACGAATACGATATAGACAAAATCGTGCTCGGAGAACACATAGCCACCGGGCAGCAGATAGAGAAATTCACTCTCTTCGCAATGCTCGGCGGCAAATGGAAAAAGCTTGAAAAAGGCACCGTGATAGGTTACAAGCATATATGCAGATTCAAGGAAATAAGGGTAAGATACTTTAAACTCGTTATCGACGAGGCAAGGTGCTTTGCCACAATCGAAAAGTTTGAGTGCTATTGATTATTCCCAGGTTTTCCAGATATCGGGGCAGTAACCGATTGTTGCCTGTTTTCCGTTTCTCACAATCGGGGTTTTGAAAAGCTCGCCGTATTCAAGCAGCTTTTCGATTTTTGCGTCCTCACCGGCGAGATATTTGATGTAGCTTTTTTCATACATTTTTGATTTCTCGTTTATGAGGTCCTCGAGCTTGCAGCCGAGAGCGGCTCTCACGCTCGCTATTTCGCCCTTGCTCATCGATTTCTGAGTAAGGTCAATAAACTGAAACTTTATGTTTCTCTCTTTGAAATACCTTTGCGCCTTCTTGGTGTCAAAGCACTTGTTTGTGCCGAAAATCTGTATGTTCATTTTATTCACTTCCTTATGCCTATGATAATTGAAATTCCGTCACAAGTCAATAAGGCGCTTTCAATTCTTTCGGCCGCGGGCTATGAAGCCTATGTGGTCGGGGGAGCAGTGCGTGACGCCGTGATGGGAAGGCCTGTAAATGACTGGGATGTCACGACCTCCGCTATGCCGCAGGAGACCGAGGCGGCGTTTGAGGGCTTTAAGGTAATTGAAACGGGCATAAAGCACGGCACCGTGACGGTTATTATAGACTCCTGCCACATCGAGATTACCACCTTCCGCATAGACGGCGGTTACAGCGACAACCGTCACCCCGACTATGTAGAGTTTACGGACGATATCACCCTCGATCTCTCGCGCCGCGATTTCACCTGCAACGCGGTCGCTTATTCGCCCGAAAAAGGCTTTAAGGACCCGTTCGGCGGCGTTGAAGATATAAAGAACGGAGTAATCCGCTGCGTAGGCGAGCCGGACATAAGATTTCACGAGGACGGTTTAAGAATTCTCAGAGCGCTCCGGTTTTCGCGAACGCTCGGTTTTGATATCGATGCCGGCACGGCGCAGAGCATACACCGCTGTGTGCATCTTCTTTCAAATATTAGCAGCGAAAGAATAATGGCCGAGCTTCTCAGGATGATCCCGTATTGCGGTATGGATTTCCTTGACGAATACTCGGATGTCATTTTTGAAATCATCCCTGAGCTTAAAAGCGAAAAGGGATGCGCGCAGAATCACGAGAGGCACATTTACGATGTGTGGCTTCATTCCTGCCGCGCCGTTGAGGCTTCGCCCGCGGACGCGGAGATACGCCTTGCCGCGCTTCTTCACGATATAGGCAAACCTTCCTGCAAATCGACCGATGAAAACGGCGTTGACCATTTTTATTCTCACGGCAAAGCGGGAGCCGCGATAACGGCGGATATAATGAACCGCCTCAAGACCTCGGGCAGGCTCAAGCGCAAAATCGTGAACCTCATTGAATATCACGACTTTCTGCCCGAAAAGATATCGGATAAAACCTTCCGCAAATATATCGGCATTCTCGGCGAGGAAACAATCAGAGCGCTCTTCGCAATCAGAGAAGCGGATATCAGGGCGCAGAACCCCGCCTTCCTCGAGGAGGGCCTCAGGGCAAACGAAGAGGGTATGCGACGGTTTGAAGAGATACTCTCGCGTGAAAACTGCTTTAAGATAAGCGACCTTGCGGCAAAGGGCGGCGAGCTTATCGCCGCGGGTCTTCCGCAGGGCCCCGCAATCGGTAAAATCCACCTCGCGCTGTTTGACGAGGTTATTTCGGGCACACTGCCAAACGAAAAAGAAGCCCTCATAAACAGGGCAAAGGAGCTGTATGAAAATGGAGATTATTAAGATTAACGAAGCCGCCGAATTTGATAAATTCGTTTATTCCCATCCGAAGGGTCATATGATGCAGACCTCCGCCTGGGGCAGGGTCAAAAAAGAATGGGAGTGGACCGGCTTTATCTCAAGAGATGAGAGCGGCAATATAAAGGGCGTCTGCTCCGTGCTCCTTCGCAAGATACCGATGACTCCGTTTAAGATGATGTACGCCCCGAGAGGCCCCGTGTGCGACCTTTCCGATGAGGAAACGGTAAAGGAGCTTCTTCTCGCGGCGGCGGATTACGGCAAAAAGAACGGCGCCTATACCTTCAAGATAGACACCGACACTCCGATTACAAACACTGAGTACATTGACCTTCTCAAGTCCGTCGGCTTTACCTTCAAAGAGCAGGGCGAGCATTTTGACACCATTCAGGCGAGATACATTTTCCGCCTTGATGTCGGCGGCAAAACCGAGGAGGAGGTTATGGCGGGCTTTCACTCAAAGACCCGTTACAACACCCGCCTTGCCGAGCGCAAAGGCATAAGAATAGAAATAAAGGGCAAGGAGGCGTGCAAAGATTTTCACGACCTTATGCTCATAACCGGGCAGAGAGATAATTTCGCAACGCGCGACACATCCTATTTTGAGAGAATAATGGACGCCTTCGGCGATGACGCGAGAATATACTTCGCGTACTATGAGGATGAGCTTCTCGCGGGCGCGCTCGACGTGCACGTGGGCGACAAAATCTGGTATGTTTACGGCGCCTCATCCAATTCGCACAGAAATTTGATGCCCACCTACCTTGTGCAGTGGTCCATGATTAAATGGGCAATTGAGGAAGGGTGCAAATACTATGATTTCAGGGGCGGCTATCCCGATGAAAACAATCCGCTCCACGGTATATATAAATTCAAGCAAGGCTTTTGCCCCGAATACACCGAGTTTATGGGCGAGGCGGATATGATAATGAACAAGGCCGGATATCTTTTTGTTGAAAAGGCAACCGCCGCGCGCAAATCCCTGAGAAAAATCAGAGCGAAAATCAAGAAATAAAAAATTGATAATGAAAAGCTCACGGAATAATACCGTGAGCTTTTTTCTTTCCGCATAACTGCGAAAGCAGCTGATTACATCTGGAAATTTTTGATGTAGGAATCAATACATTTCTGCACGATTTCCTCTGCCTCAACGCGGGGCAGCACTTCGGTCACCGTTGTGTCGGTCTTGTGTTCAAGTGACTTATAAACCTCAAAGAAGTGCTTGATTTCCTCAAATCTGTGCGGGGGCAGTTTGTCGATATCATGATAAAAGCTGTAATTCGGGTCGTTTACGGGCACGGCGATTATCTTTTCGTCTTTTGCACCGCCGTCTTCCATTATAAGCACGCCGATGGGAACGCATTCAACTATTGTCATCGGGCGGATGATTTCGCTGCAGAGCACAAGCACGTCAAGCGGGTCTCCGTCGGCGGCATAGGTGCGGGGGATGAAGCCGTAATTCGCGGGGTAGTGTGTTGAGGTGAAAAGAACTCTGTCAAGCTTGAGCATACCTGTTTCCTTGTCGAGCTCATATTTGTTCTTTCCGCCTTTTGATATCTCGATAACTGCGTAGAATCTGTCCTTCTTTATCCTTTTTGGGGATATGTCATGCCATATATTCATATTATTTCTCCTTTCGGTTAATCAGTCGCCTCTGTGGTCAAAAACGCGCTGTGTTTTCTTTTCGGAGCGGGGGAGAGTGTTGAGCGAAACAATCGCAACATTCGGCGTTACATTGAGCCTTGATTTAAACAGCCCCTTGATTGTCTCCGCTGTCTTTTCAAAGTCAACTCTGCCGTCCGCCTCGGCTGTAACCATAATGATATCCCTGTTTTTGGTCTCGTCGTGCGCTATGTCAATCTTATATTCGCTCGATACGCCGTCAACAATGCCGAGTATCTCCTCAACCTGGCTCGGGAACATATTGACGCCGTGCACCTTGAACATATCGTCGCTCCTGCCCTTGATTGTGTCAAGGCGGGGGTATTTTCTTCCGCAGTGACACTCTCCCGGAATGATTTTCGAAAGGTCGTGTGTGCGGAATCTGATGAGCGGAGCGCCCTCTTTGACGAGAGTTGTTATAACTATTTCGCCCTCTTCGCCGTCGGGAAGCACCTCGCCGGTCTTCGGGTCGATAATCTCCGTATAGAGATAATCGTCAAATATGTGCATGCCCGTTTCACCGGGGCAGTTTATGCCGATGCCGGGGCCGTATATTTCCGTAAGGCCGTAGATGTCATAAAGCTCAATGCCAAGCTCGCGCGCAATATAGTTTCTCTTTGCGTCGCTCCATCTTTCGGAGCCGATAACACCCTTCGTGAGCTTTATTTTGTCCTTTATGCCGCGTTTGTTGATTTCCTCCGCGAGCAGCAGGGCGTAAGAAGATGTGGCGCAGATAACGGTTGAGCCGAGGTCCATCATCATCTGAAGCTGTTTTTCGGTGTTGCCGGGGCCCATCGGTATTGCCATTGCGCCGAGTTTTTCACAGCCCGCCTGGAAGCCGATGCCCGCTGTCCACAGGCCGTAGCCCGGAGTAATCTGAATTCTGTCTTTGTTTGTGATGCCTGCGATTTCGTAGCACCTCGCGAACATCGTTGCCCAGTCGTCAACATCTTTCGCGGTGTAGGGGATGATAACGGGTTTGCCCGTTGTGCCCGAGGAGGAGTGAATGCGCACCACTTTTTCGTCAGGCACAGCCTGAATGCCGAGAGGGTAGGCGTTGCGAAGGTCTGCCTTGTCGGTGAAGGGGATTTTTTCAAAGTCTTCCGCGCAGGTAACGCCCGTAATGCCTGCCTTTTTATAAACCTCGCTGTAATAGTTTCCGCTTTCGAGTATGCGCTTTATCTGTCTGTCAACAAGTTCAATCTGTTTTTCGTTAATTCTCATTTTTTATATCTCCTTACTGCCTTTTCCTTTTTCATATCCCGCGAGGAAGGCGGCTTTGTTTGCCTCGGCGAATTTCGCCGGCACTCGCTTTTCAATCTGTGAGAGTACGGTCTCTTTGCTTATCCCGAGCTTTCCGGAGCCCGATGCAACGCCGAGCATAATCACATTGAAAAATTTCGATGAGCCGAAAGGCGTGCAGACCTCGTCCGAGTTAATGAATATGCACTCGCATTTCTTTCTGAGGTATTCCGTCATCTGAGTGCCGTCATATCCCGTGCTCCTGAGTGACTCGGTGACGGGTTTTGTGGGGGCGGTGTTTACTATCGCTATGCCGCCTTTTTTGAGATAGGGCAGATTTCTGACTGCCTCGGCGGGCTCAAACGCCAGCAGGATATCCGCGCAGCCGCGGGGAATGAGGGGCGAATATGCCTCGTCGCCGATTCTCACGTGGCTTGTCACGGAGCCGCCGCGCTGCGCCATACCGATTGTTTCGGCGGAGTGAACGCTGTTTCCTTCCTCCATAGCGGAGGCGGCGATAATCTTTGAAGCGAGCACGGTACCCTGGCCGCCTACGCCGCAAATCATAATGTCTTTATTCACGCTCTTCACCTCCGATTGCGCCCGCGGGGCAAATCTGCGCGCACAGGCCGCAGCCCGTGCAGAGGTTTCTGTCAATCGCGACCTTGCCGTCTGCCGTTATAAGCGCGGGGCAGCCGATTTCGCGGATGCATTTCTTGCAGTTTATGCATTTTCCGCTGTCAACGGCGCATTTGCCGGCCGGCTTTGTGATTGCTATGCAGGGGGATTTGAATATGATTGCCTTTACGCCTTTTTCTGCGGCGCATTCATTGACCGCTTTTACCGACGCGTCAAGGTCAAGCGGATTTACCGTGACAATCTTTTTGACTCCCATACCCTCAAGCACTTTAGCTATGTCAACCTTGTCAACAACATTGCCCATCATATTGCGGCCCGTGCCCGGGTGCGGCTGATGGCCTGTCATCGCGGTTGTTGAATTGTCAAGTACGCAAATGATAATATCCGCCTCATTATATACGGCGTTGACAACGCCCGTCATACCTGAGGCAAAGAAGGTGGAGTCGCCCGTAAAGGAGAAGCAGACGGCATCATCGTGCGTGTGATAAAGACCTTGCGCCATAGTTATACCCGCGCCCATGCAAAGGCAGGTGTCCACCATATCAAGTGGCATGGCGTTGCCGAGAGTGTAACAGCCGATATCGCCGCAGAAAAATGCCTTTTTACCCTTCATAGCCTGTTTTACGGCGTAAAATGAGGCTCTGTGAGGGCAGCCCGCGCAAAGCACCGGCGGGCGAACGGGGAGGGCGGGCGCATCGCTCATATCCGCACAGACGCTTTCATCCACTTTGCCCGTGAATTCGTTTATGACCTTCGCGGAAAGCTCCGCGCTGTTTTCGCCGTTATGGGGCACACTGCCGTCAAGCTTGCCGTGAACCTTGATATCAAGATGATGTCTGCCCGCGAGCTTAAGAATCTGCTCCTCAATGTAGGGGCTTAGCTCCTCTACGCAAAGCACCTCTTTCACTCCGTCAAGCGCGGCAAGGGCAAAATCCTCCGGGAAGGGGAAGGCTGTCGCGATGCGGATGAGTTTAACATCATCTCTGCCTTTGAGGCACTCTTTTACATAAGCGCAGCTTACGCCCGAGGCGATAACCGCCTTTTCGTTTTTCGCGCCTTCAACCGTGTTAAAACGGTAAGAGGAAAAGTCCTTTGAAATTTCAACGTTTCTCTTCTCGATTTTGCCGTGGTTTATGTATGACAGGCGCGGGAAGATGACCCACTTTGA
>DBWO01000055.1:0-26342 GCA_002309055.1 Ruminococcaceae bacterium UBA1236 | reverse complement strand
TCAATTGAAGCGTAGGCGTGGCAGACCCTCGTGGTTGGTCTGAAAAGAACGGGAGTCGCGTATTTTTCGGAATACTCAAATGCGTCTTTTATCATCTCATACGCTTCTTCGGGCGAGGAGGGGTCAAAAACGGGTATTCTGCAAAAATCCGCAAACCGCCTTGTATCCTGCTCTGTCTGCGATGATATGGGGCCGGGGTCATCCGCGCTTACTATAACAAGCCCGCCCTTAACTCCCACATAGGCGGCGGACATCAGCGGATCGGAAGCGACATTAAGGCCCATCTGCTTCATCGTTACAAGCGCTCTCGCTCCGCTGTAAGCGGCGGCCGCGGCAACCTCGAGCGCGGCCTTCTCATTAACCGACCACTCAAGATGCACGCCCGCGTGAGGGTATTTTGAAACAGTTTCGATTATTTCGGAGGACGGCGTGCCCGGATAGCCCGCAACAAGGTTTACCCCTGCCGCAAGCGCGCCCAGAGCGACAGCGCCGTTTCCCATTACATATTCTTTCATCACTTCACCTCATGGATGATAATAAAAGTCATTTCAAAAAATTATACTACTAATTTTGAAAAAAATAAAGCGTTTTATAAAAAAAGAGGTCCGGTTTATACCGGACCCCCGATTAATGATTTGTTATTCCTCTTCCGGATTATCTTCCGTGCCGAATTTTGTGATGTTTTCGGCAATCTTTACTCTGCGCTCATTCAGCTCACGGTACATTCTGTCACGCTTTTCTTTGTTTATATTGTACCATATCATGGGAATCATGCTTGAGATAACGATGAAAGCGGGGATGATTGTGGCCATTGCGAATATCCATTTCTGAGCGCGCTCCGGCTGCTGCCTTCCTTCGGTGTATGCCGTCTGGTCATATCCTATCCACTGCTTGTATCTCGGCTGAAGCACGCCGTTTATTCTTGAAGGAATTTTGCACATGAATGTGCTTGCCACGGAGAGCGTTGCCTCATTTCTGAAGCCGCATTTCCACTCGATATAGTCGTTGCACTCATTGCTGATTTCCTGGGCGGACAGGCTCTTTACGCCCCACATTGTGGCGTAGATAATTTCCCAGAGGGCCGTTACCGGAAGCATGGGTATTCTCTTTGTGAAAAACCTGTTGCCGTTTTTATCCTTTATGAACATTCCGTAGAAAAACAGCGGAATGTAAAATGTTTTTGCAAACGCCTGCGACACGGCATAAAGGCTGCGTGTGGAAAACTTGGTGGTCAGATAATTGTATTTTGCGAAGCCTATGGGCTGGAAGAAAAATGACGGTATTCCGGCGATGGTCTCAAACGTTGTCATATTGAGCACCTGGCGGTAATAGTCGTTTGTTGTAAGACCTGTTCCGAAAGACCCGAGAGCATTGCTGAACATATACATAAGAATCGGCCTGTTTGTAAACACGATTTTAAGGCTTTCAAGCAGCTTTGCCGTTTCAATCTTCTGGTGCACGCGCTCCTTTGCCATTCTGCAGTAACGGGAGATGATAATACCCGAAACAATCGCCGTGAGCGGCCCCACAATAAGGAGCGACGCTTTTATCATATCGGCGCTTGTTTTTGTTGCGGATTTTACAATACCGTTTTTTATGAAGTCCAGCATAAACTCGATAACAAGGTCGGGTAACCTCGAGTAAATAATGCTGAAATAGCTTGAAATTGCGAGGAGCCTGCGTCTGTCTGACGGATAGGGCGTTATAGTTGAAATGTATCCGCCTATGGCAACGTTTTTAAAATTTGAGAGCAGCTCAAAAGTCATATCGAGAGCCGCATATGCCAAAAACTTCGGCAGATATGAAAAATTGTCAACGTGCTCAGGCGAGAAAATCAAAGGGAGTAGCCAGTAAACGGTTGAAATAATTGCCAGAGGAATACCGCCGATGAATATATAAGGCACGAATTTTCCCCAGCGGGTTCTTGTCTTTTCTATAATTCCCGCAACAAGGAAATCGTCAACCACATCCCAGATGCCGGCAACGATATTGTAAGCCGACTGAAGCGGGAGGCTGATTTTAAGTATACTGTCAACAAACAGGTCCTTGTGACCGTCTATGTTGAAGCCGCGGCTTCCGTCAAAGAGCATATAACCGATGGTCTGGCGGCGGTTGATAACTCTTCTGTCAACATCAACAAGCTGCCTGAGCTTAGCGTTGGTTTCTTCAAGCTCCGTGTTGTAATTGCTGTTTTTCAGTTCCTCACTCACCGGTTACACCTCCTTATTTCATTTTACTGCGCTGTTCTTCTTCTTTTGCGCGGGCTTCTTCTTCTTTGTGCCTTACTTCCTCCTGCATCGCAGTCAGAGCGTCAACCATCTTTTTGCGTATTTCGAGCTCGCTCATTCCCTCATCAACATACCGGAAATATTCCTCACTCGGCAGGCCGCCTATGTAGCATGGGGTGTGGTTTATTTTAAGACCCTTTTTCGCAAGATAAAGGTTGTAAACCAGAATAACCGCAATAAGAAAAATATAAAGATATGCTCCGATGCCGGGCTTTGCGGATGTTATTGTGAGATTCTCCGTGATATCAAACGGCACGGTAAGTATTCCGTCAAATACAAAGGTGAGAAACACCGATAAAACCGCGGGCACAAGCATGATGAGATTTAGTATAAGGTTTCTCTGTTTGCCGTGCTTTCCGAGCGACATAAACAGGCAGATGAGGCACACAAGAATCATAATTACCGACACAAGCAGCAGAGCAATCTGCGTATCGGGGAATGTGCGTTTTGCCGCATTGCCGATAACATTGCCGAAACCCGCCGATGAAATGTATTTGTAAATATCGATCACATTAACCTTTTTCAGCCCGCCGTCCGTGTCAAAAATGCAGAGCGGCAGGAAGAGAGCCGAAACAGGCAGAAGCGAAAGTACAATCCGCACAATCGCGGGAGCGGAGCCGAAAAATGCGGCCTTTGCTCTGTCTATGCCCGGCTGATGTTTTGCGTGCTCAATCTCGGCCGCCTCACTCTCAGCGAGCAGCCTCTCATTTGACTTGAAATAGATGAGGTTTACCCCGCAGGCGGGGCAGTCCTGCTTCCAGTCGGTGATATGCAGTTTTTTGCCGCAGTTCGGGCAGCTTGCCATACTTGTCCCTCCTTATCAGGATGTGTGTATTGTGCCGCATTCGCAGCAGAATTTGCCCCGGATGTTTTTGAATCCGCAGCTTTTGCAGACCCATCCTTCTCCGTCTGCCGCGCTCCCGGATGAAGACGGCGGGGGAGCGGGGGCAACGGCCGGCGCGGGCACTCCTGCGAAGGGGTATGATTCAAATCCTTCTTTATGCTCAAAAACCGGCTCGCCACACTCTTTTTCGAGCGAGGCAATTCTTGCCGTGAGAGGCTGTACCCCGGGCGGAATACCGTTTGCCGAAACCGTTACGCCGTCTCCGGTGAATGAAAATGAGAAGTTCTCGCTGCCGCCCGCCATCTGCGGAAAGAAAACGCTGTTTTCTCTTTCATTGAATGCGGTGACGGTGTCCTTTACTCCGAGGGAATCAAAGAGCGATACAATCTCATTAAACTGTTCCTGCGTCACGCTGTATTCCGTGACGGATTTCGCGCTGTTGTATTCATCGGTTACTTTCAGGAAAAATTCTCCTTCAGGCTTTTTGCCGATGAGTGTTTCCCTGAATGCGCTTACGGGAGGATTAGTGGTTTTGTAACTGCTGTGAGTGAAAGCGATGCCCGTAATTTTCATAACTGATCACCTCATAAATACAGTATAAATAACGGGCTGTTATTTGTCAACAGTTATGAACGGCGAAAAAAATATCTTGATTTTTCATTAAATAAAGATTACAATATAATCGGAATATTGTGAGAGTATTCAAATTTGATTTTCGACTGGAGAAAAATAAATCATGCATAGTTTTGAGCAGATAGTGCGCGACGCACTTGCGGCGCGAGCATCGGATATTCACGTATCGGCGGGCTATCCCGTTTCCGTAAGAGTTGACGGCAGCTGCAGGCAGCTTTATGACGGCACACCCGATATGACAGCCGAGGAGTGTGAGCCCCTCGCGCATTCAATAATGAACGAGCGCCAGATTGAAACGCTCAATAAAAACGGCGAGGTTGACTTTGCCTATGCCGTCCCCGGCTTAGCGAGACTTCGTATGAATGTTTATTCGCAGACCGGTTCAATCGCGATATGCGGCAGAATTCTCAACAACAAAATTCCAGAGCTCAGCGATCTCGGCCTCCCGCCGATTCTTGCCGACCTCTGTGACAAAAAACGCGGCCTTGTTCTTGTAACCGGCATTACCGGCTCGGGTAAATCCACAACCCTTGCCGCCCTTGTTCAGGAAATCAACAGGCGTCACGACCATCACATCCTTACTATAGAAGAGCCCATCGAATATATTTACAGCAAGGGCAGAAGCATTATTCATCAGCGCGAAATCGGCTCTGACTCAATGAGCTTTGCCTCCGCGCTGCGCGCCGCCCTTCGTGAGGACCCCGATGTTATTCTTTTGGGTGAGATGAGAGACGTTGAAACCATGCAGACGGCTATTTCCGCCGCCGAAACCGGCCACCTTGTTCTCTCCACTCTTCATACAACCAACGCCGCCGCCTCGGTTGACCGTATTCTCGATACCTTCCCCGGCGATCAGCAGGATCAGATCCGCACACAGCTTGCGGATGTTCTGCAGTGCGTTGTTTCCCAGCAGCTTATCCCCAAGATGGAAGGCAAGGGCAGAGTTGTTGCAACCGAAATACTGCTCGGAATTCCCGCGGTCAAAGCTAATATCCGCGACGGCAAGACCTTCCAGATTCCTCAGACTATCGCTCTTAACAAAAAGCTCGGTATGGGTCTGATGGATGACGCTATTTATGACCTTTATATCCGCGGCAAAATCTCCGGCGAGAACGCTCTCTACTACGCTCAGGACAGAGTCGCGATGGAGAAGAAAATTATCTGAGAATCCTATTAACCGTTTTACCTTCAGTCAAAAGGAGTTGATTCTATGGCGACCTATACATACACTGCCATTGATGCATCAGGCAAACAGGTCAAGGGCACAATAGCCGCCGACAACAAGGATGCCGCTTTCGCTCAGGTCAAGGCTCTCGGCGTTACGCCGATGAACGTTGCCGAGGGCTCGGTAATGAACACCGAAATCAACCTCAGCTTCCTTGATAAAAAGCCCGAGCCGCGCGATATTTCTGTTTTCTGCCGCCAGATGGTTTCCATACTCAACGCGGGCGTCGGTATGAAAGACGCGCTCGACATGCTTTCAAAACAGACCGAAAACAAGATGCTCAGAACGGCAATTATCGGCTGCAAGGAAGGTGTTGAGGGCGGTACGACTCTTGCGGAATCAATGGAAAAATACCCGAAGGTTTTCAATCACACATTCTGTATGATGATTGCCGCGGGCGAGGCTTCCGGTTCGCTTGATGTTTCGTTCACACGAGTCGCGGAGCAGAATGAAAAGAGCGCAAAGCTCAAAGGCCTTATCAAAAAATCCACATCCTACCCGAAGATGCTTGTCCTTATTGTTGTGGGCGTTATCGCCTTCATGGTCGGTTACCTTATCCCCAAGTTTGAGGACTTCCTCGGTTCGCTTGATACCGAACTTCCTCTGCTGACAAGGATAATTTCCGAGGGCGCAAAATATATGAAGAGCCACTTTTATGTTATCGCAGCTGTTGTGATTGTTTTGGTTGTTGGATATAAGTCCTTTGTAAAAACGGATTTCGGTAAACACTTTGTCGGTAAGGTTATGATGAAGGCTCCCAAAATAGGCGACCTCACAGTTAAAACCGCTTCCGCAAATACCCTGAGAACTCTCGGCACACTTCTCGCGACCGGTATCAATATGGTTGACGCCCTCGACATAGTTGCCGAGACAATGACAAACATCTACTTTGAAGAGGCAATATTCAAAATCAAAGAGGACGTTTCCGTCGGTGTTCCCCTGAGCGAGGCAATGGCCTCAACCGGAGTATTCCCGGACATGGTTGTTCACATGACGCAGATCGGTGAGGAAACAGGTAACCTTGTTGAAATGTTTGACACTTCCGCCGAATACTATGAGCAGGAAGTTCAGGATGCAACAGAGGCCCTTACCTCCGCGCTGACACCTCTGATTACTGTTGTCATGGCCGGTATAGTCGGCGTTGTTGTTATAGCGCTGCTCATGCCCATGATGTCCATGTACTCCGCTCTTGATAACGCCTGATTCAAAGAGCAAATCAAAAAGCAAACAATCAGAAAGGGAACGGTTTTGCCGTTCCCTTTTAGTTTATATGGATATGAAACTGCCCGGTGCCTTATTCGGCTCCGGGCAATGCTTTATCTTATGTTTTATTTCTCAATCTTTGAAAGCGACCAGGACGCGAGATCCTCAAACACTTTCTCAAATCCGATTTCGTTGTGGATTTCGTGGCGCATACCGGAATAAATTTTTATTACAACATCCTTGACACCCACATTCTTCAGGCCGTTGAATACCTCATGCACTCCCTTTGAGTAAGCGCCGACGGGATCCTCTTTGCCGGCGATAAGCAGGATGGGGAGGTTTTTGTTTATCCCGCTGTACCAGGATTTGCCGGAAACAGTGTTGAGAATCGTGAACAGGTCTCTGTAGCCGGCGGCGGTGAAGAGAAATCCGCAGTAATCGTCGGCAATGTATTTATCAACTATTGATTCATCGGTCGTGAGCCAGTCAAACGGTGTGCGGGGATTCTGTATCTGCTTATTGTATGTGCCGAAGGCGAGGTTGTTGATAAATTCGCTCCTGTGCCTGCTGCCCTTGATTTTCGCAATTGTGCCTGCAAGGCCGATGGCAATCGCCGCGGCGGGGTTTTTCCCGCTTGTTCCGCATATTATTGCGCCCTTTATAACGCTGTCGTTGCCGTAACGCCTAATGTATTCCCTGCAGATGAATGAGCCCATGCTGTGGCCGTAAATGATTATCGGCGTATCGGGGAACTCGGTTTTCATCAGCTCGGTAACGGCCTTCTCATCCTCAACGAAAGCATTCCAGCCGCCTTTGTCGCCGAAATATCCGAGGTCATCGTCGCTGTTTACGGATTTGCCGTGACCTACGTGGTCGTCAGCCACCACGGCGAAACCTTTTTCACAGAGATAATAAGCGAGTTTCTCGTATCTCTCGCCGTGCTCGGCCATGCCGTGAATAATCTGAAAAACGCCTTTAACTCCTTCGGCCGGCTGCCAGCATCTGATATAAATGTCGGCTACTCCCGAAGCGGAGGGAAGAGAATACTCTTTTCTGATAACTTCCATTTCTTGACCGTTCCTTTCTTGCCGGTAACAGTTCCGGATTTATTACAATATTTAATATATCATTGTTTTTACCAAAATTCAACACATAGTGAAATATAATTGTTTGATTTGTCATTTTGTTCAAAAAAAGAGCGTGTTTTCGGTTAAAAAAATGAATTTTAGTATTTTTTTGTACTTTAGTGCAAAAACGCTTTACAAATTGTTTTTACTTTGATATAATCCAAAGTGTAAGAGACTGTTTTCCCGAAAGGACTGTATTATGGATCAGACAAGAAGGCTCCGCAAAAAGGACGCGACTCACCGCACCCTTATGCACAGCGCGAAGCTCCTTTTTGAAGAGAACGGAATTTCAAATGTAACAATAGAGCAGATTACCGAAAAGGCGGATGTATCGCGTTCCACTTTCTTTTCGCATTTCAATTCCGTTGACGATTTGCTTGAGCAGATTGCCAACGAAGAAATCAAGGATGTTACCGATGCTGCGCACAAAGAAGAGAAGTTCAGTATACAGGCGCTTTTTGAAAGGCTCGCGATTGACACCTACCCATATCCCTACCTTATGAGCGAGCTTATTGTAAAAAGCATACTGTCGGATGACAATTCCTCGCTTGCCCGCACTTTTTCGCTTATTGACAAAGAAATCAAGAATGAGGATTATAGTCTTCTTTCCGCCGGCTTTGAGCCCGGGGATGTTTCGGCGATTATGTTCGGCGCCTATCTCGGCCTCATTTTCCGCAAATTTATAAACGGCGAGTCTTTTGACAACCCGGAGGAATCAAACGAAAAAATACAAAAATTTATAAAATATCTTAAGAATCAGGAGGAAAACAACAATGAGTAACGGTTACGCAATCAGCAAATGGCAGCCCGCGAAGCCTATCTATGACAAGCTTAACGAGCTCACCTCTAAGCCCATCTACTGTATTTCCGATGATGAGCTTGAAAGAGTACTTAACCACTTTGAAACCAAGTGCGCTAAGTCCAAGGAAATCACCACCGAGGCAAAGAAATATATCCCCGGCGGCGTTCAGCACAACCTCGCTTTCAATTATCCGTTCCCCATCTGCATAGAGAAGGCAAACGGCGCATATCTCTATGACCGCGACGGCAACGAATATATTGACTTCCTTCAGGCAGGCGGCCCCACCATCCTCGGCTCAAACTATGCCCCCGTTCGTGAGAAGGCAATAGAGCTCATCAACGACTGCGGCCCCGTTACCGGCCTCTTCCACGAAGGCGAGCTTCTTCTTGCAAAAGAGATTAACAAGCATATGCCCAACGTTGAGATGTTCCGTATGCTCGGCTCAGGCACAGAGTCCGTTATGGCGGCAATCCGTGTTGCCCGTAACGCAACCAAGCACAAGAGAATCATCAAGGTCGGCGGCGCTTATCACGGCTGGTCAGACCAGATGGTATACGGCCTCAAGATCCCCGGCTCAAGACATTTCCTTGAGAGTCACGGTATCCCCTCGGGCTGCTACGGCACCACAGACGAAGTAAGACCCAATGACCTCGGTATGCTTGAGACAATGCTCAAGCTCAACAAGCTCCGCGGCGGCACAGCGGCTGTTCTCGTTGAGCCCGTAGGCCCCGAAAGCGGCACAAGACCTGTTGATTTCGAATATAACAAGGGCGTTCGCGAGCTCTGCAACAAGTACGGCGCACTGTTCATTATGGACGAAGTTGTTACCGGTTTCCGCGTAGGTCTCGGCGGCGCGCAGGGCTATTTCGGCGTTGTTCCCGATCTCACCATCTTCGGCAAGATCGTCGCGGGCGGATATCCCTCAGCCGGCGGCGTAGGCGGTAAGAAAGAATATGTCAGCGGCATGGCGGCAGGCGTAGGCACCATGATGAAGAGAGCATATGTCGGCGGCACTCTCGCTGCTAACCCGCTTTCATCATATGCAGGCTACTGCGCGATTCAGGAAATCGCCAAGACCAACGCCTGCGAAAAAGCAGGTCTCGCCGGTGACAGACTCACCGCGGGTCTCCAGACACTTCTTGACAAGTACGCACTGCCCTTCGTAGTTTACAACCAGGGCTCCATCGTTCACCTCGAGTGCTCCGCCGCAATGAGCTATGACTTCAGCTCAATGTTCCTTCCCGCATCGGTTATTCCCATGCTCAAGGAGAAGCCCGAGATGCTCCGCAGAAAAGTTGCCATGGAGCAGATGGGCGCTGCCTATATGGCTCACGGCATTGTTACTCTCGCGGGTTCAAGACTTTACACCTCTCTCGCGGACACCGACGATGTTATCGACGAAGCTCTTAATCGCTTCGAGGATGTTTTCAAGACCGTTACCGTCTGCACAAGAGACCTCGACAAATAATATAATAACAGTTTTATCGGGAGCGACCCGGCAGTTATCTGCTCAGGGTCGCTTCCTGTTTTTTGTAAATCATTTGTGAATTTTTTGGGAAAATGGAGTAAATTCTGCCCCAAAATTGAAAAAAATGACGAAAACTTGTTATTTTTCTCTTGCAAAATGATTTGAAATTGTGTAAAATGTATATAACTTTATGGTTATTTTGACCATAACGCTAAATCAATTTCAGCATATCTTTTTTTATGAGGGGTACAGTTTATGTCAAACAGAATTTTTCAGGGCCTTGTTCATCAGATGCGAGACGCAGTCGGAAGGACTCTGGGTGTAATTGACGAGACAGGCACCATAATAGCGTGCAGTGAGCTGAGCAAAATCGGCGAGGTTTTCCCGTCCGCTGTTGATGTGTTTGCTGATAACGAGATGCATATCATAGGCGGATACACTTTCTGCACCTTCGGCAGCCACGCCAAAAATGAATACGCCGTTTTCCTTGAGGGCACAGACGAGGTAGTCAGCAGATTCGCGGCTGTCTGCTGTGTTTCGCTCGAGAATATTGAGCAGTATTATAAGGAAAAGTTTGACAGAAGCAACTTCATAAAAAATGTTATTACCGACAATATCCTTCCCGGTGATATCTATCTCAAGTCCAGAGAGCTCAGATTCAACATGGACGTACAGAGAGTTGTTCTTCTTGTAAGAGTTGTCGATCATAACGACGCCACCGTTTATGACGCCGTGTCGAATCTCTTCCCGGATAAGAGCAAGGATTTCATCGTTGATATCAGCGAAACAGATATTGCCGTTGTAAAGGAAATCAGAAACAGCACCGAGAGTAAAGACCTCGAAAAGCTTGCGCGCTCCATTGCGGATTCACTGGGCAGCGAGCTTTACACCCATGTGTTTGTGGGCATAGGCACCACGGTTGAGGGCATAAGAGACCTTGCCCGCTCTTTCAAGGAGGCGCAGATTGCTCTTGAGGTAGGCAAAGTGTTTGATACCGAGAGAACGATCGTTTCCTATGACAACCTCGGCATCGCCAGGCTTATTTACCAGCTTCCCACCACACTTTGCGAAATGTTTCTCAAAGAGGTTTTCAAGAAGGGCTCAATCGATTCTCTTGATCACGAAACTCTCTTTACCATTCAGAAATTCTTTGAGAATAACCTCAACGTTTCCGAAACATCAAGAAAGCTTTTCGTGCACAGAAATACTCTCGTTTACAGACTTGAAAAAATCAAGAAGCTCACAGGCCTTGACCTGAGAGAATTTGACGACGCAATCGTTTTCAAAGTGGCTCTCATGGTTAAGAAGTATCTTGATACCAAACCCACCAAATTCTGATATTTCCTTAAGCGAAATACACAGTAACGACAGGGGATAATACCGTGATTGAATTTAACAATGTTACCAAAAAGTACGATAACAAGACCACGGCTCTGAGTGATGTGAATATCACAATCGACAAGGGCGAGTTTGTCTTCGTCGTCGGCTCTTCCGGCGCCGGTAAGAGCACCTTCCTCAAGCTTATGATGAGAGAAGAAGTGCCCACCTCCGGCACAATCACCGTTGACGGTATAAATCTTAACAAAATCAAGAGAAGGCAGATTCCCAAATTCCGCAGGAAACTCGGAGTCGTTTTCCAGGATTTCAGGCTTATACCCAATATGACGGTTTTCAATAACGTCGCGTTCGCAATGCGCGTTATTGGTACCAAAGAAAAGAAAATACGCCGCAGAGTGCCTTACCTTCTGAGCTTAATGGGTCTTTCCGAAAAAAGCAGGAATTATCCCAGAGAGCTTTCGGGCGGTGAGCAGCAGAGAGTCGCTCTCGCCAGAGCGCTCGCAAACGATGCGGATATCATAATCGCAGACGAGCCCACGGGTAACGTTGACCCGCAGATGAGCTATGAGATAGTAGACCTTCTCATGCGCCTCAATGAAGCGGGCACAACCGTTATCATGGTTACTCATGAGCACTCCCTCGTAAAGTGCTTTGACAAGAGAGTTATCATACTTGATAAAGGCTCTGTTGTTTCCGACGGCGCTACACTTAACCATGAGGCGGCAACGGATCACATTAATCCCCTGAGCGAAATGAGCAGTAAGTACAACGCTCCCGGCGCAGAGGATTATTCCGCTTTCGCTCCCAAGGCGGATCAGACCGCTCCCGCTCCCTCTACCGAGCCCGAGATTGTACCCGATATAGATTCTTTCTATGAGGATTTTGAGGATGTCGGCGCGACGGAGGATGAGGTTGAAGAGGAGCATATCGATGAGATAGCCGCCCTTATGGAGGAGCTTGAGGTTGATATCGGCCCCTCGGGTGATGAGCTTATTACAGGCGATTCCGTTCAGGAAATTTCATCCGCCTCTCCCGAAAACTATATAAGCGAAATCAAACAGGCGGAGGAAATCGCCCCGGCTGTAACCGATTATCCCGCAGACGGAGGTGAAAGCCATGACTAAACTCAGATACCTTACTAAAGAGGGCTTTCGCAATATGAGAGTCAACCGCGTTATGACTCTCGCTTCCGTTACAGTGCTTTTCAGCTGCCTTCTTCTTGTCGGCATCGCGTTTATGCTGCTTGTTAATATAGAATCATTTATTAACAGCATCGAGCAGGAAAATGTCATAATGGTTTACGCCGACACGGACATTACCGCATACGACTATATGAAGATGGGCGCGGAGATAGACTCCCTCGATTATATCGCCTCGGTCGAGTCTGTTGAAAAAGGCCCCGCTTATGAAGAAGAGCTTGCAAAGATGAGCGACGAGCTCAGAGAATACTTAGAAAACGTTGAGGAAAACCCGCTTCCCGACGGCTACAGAATAACGGTCGCGGATATGAATCACTTTGATGATGTTGTTGACAACCTCAAGAAGCTTGAGAATGTTCTCAGAGTGCGTGAAAACAGTCAGCTCGCGCATCAGCTTACAACAATCAGAAATGCGGTGCAGTACATAAGTCTCGGCATTATCGCCCTGCTCCTTCTAGTTTCACTCTTTATCATCTCAAACACAATCAAAGTCACGATGTTCAGCCGGCGCCTCGAAATCAGCATTATGAAGAGTGTCGGCGCCACCAATTCATTCATACGGTGGCCGTTTATCGTGGAGGGTATAAACATAGGTATCATTGCCGGAATTCTCGCGACCCTCGCGGTATGGGGGCTTTACAATGTCGCCATGCGCGAGCTTACGAGCGTTATTGACGCTTTCGGCAACACCCAGCAGGTTTCGTTCCTTACCTACGCGCCTTATATTGCGGCAGCATTCCTTATTATCGGCGTGTTCACGGGCATCTTCGGCTCGTCAACGTCAATAAGGAAATACCTCAAAGAAAGGAAGTTTGTTGAGCTTGAAGACTGAGAAATCAAGAAAAAAGTCAATAATCAGAATTCTTGCCGCCGCTCTCGCTCTTGTCTGCGTATTATCATCCCTGCTTTATTCCGCCCCCAAAGCATCGGCGGATGAGGAGCTCGATGACCTTCAGCAGCAGTATGATGACCTTGAGAAGAAAATCCAGAAAAACAAGGAAGAGCTCAACGAGGTTCAGAGCGAAATTAAAGACAAAACAAAGACTCTTAACTCAATCAACTCCGAGATTGACGATATAAACAGCCAGATAGGTATCCTTGAAAACAGAATCAGCACCCTTAACAGCGATATTGCCGGCAAGGAAACCAATATTGAAAATATTGAGGGTGAGATAGAGAATATCAACAAGCAGATTGAGGAAACCAACGCCCGTATGGAGGAGACCCGCTCCACCATGCAGGATACCAGGGAGAGACTCATGGGCAGAATCCGTGAAAACTATATGAACGGTGAAACCAGCACCCTTGAGATTCTCTTTACCTCGGACGACCTCTCAACATATTTTGCCCGTATGGAAATTATGCAGAGAGTTTCCGAAAATGACACCGCTCTTATAGATGACCTTACCGAAAAGCTTGAACAGCTCGATGAGATGGAAAAAGAACTCAATGAGCAGAAGACAGAGCTTGAAGGAAAGATAGTTGAGCTCGAGGAACAGAAGGTTGCTCTTGATGAAAGAAAGAGCGATCTTCAGAGCAGCAGAGCTACCGAGCAGAGCAAAAAGTCCGAAGTAACGGCAAAAAAGCAGCAGGTTCAGTCCATTATCAATGAGCTTGACAGGGACAGTGACGAATACAAAGCGGAAATCAAGCGTCAGCAGGCCGAAAAGGAAGAACTCAGCAGACAGATTGACGCCTACATCGCCGCTCACGGTTCATCACTCGGCGACACCCCCAACGCCACTTACGAGAATGACGGTAAGATGGCATGGCCCGTCAAGTTTGAAAGCTATATTTCAGCCGGCTATCCCTCTTATTCGGACGGCAGCCCGCACTGGGGCATTGACATCTGCGCCAAGGGCGGCAACTCAAGAGGCCGCGCGTTCAACGCGGCACAGGGCGGCGAGGTAATAATCGCTGTCAACGACGGCAACTGGAATTACGGCTTCGGTAATTACTGCGTTATAGACCACGGCGACGGCACACAGACCCTTTACGCTCACTCTGATAATATTCAGGTGTCCGTAGGTCAGGTTGTCAAGAAAGGTCAGCAGATAGGCATAATCGGCGCTACCGGCAACGTTACGGGTCCGCACCTTCACTTTGAGGTAAGAGTCAAGAACGCGGACGGCGGTGTCAGCAGAGTTAATCCGCTCAGCTACGTCAGCAATCCCTACGCCTAATATTTTTTCCGGGAGGATTCTCCTTGAATAAAAAGATTTCAATGGGGCTTTGTCTCTCCATGGTTATCATCGCGATTGCCGCGACTTTCGCAATCACCATGGTGTTTTCAAAGCAGATATACAACGGAATAATCAGTAACATTTCCCAGCGCTCTCAGACTTATGACAGCGCTGAGGAAATAAACCGGCTCATTTCAAACTATTTCTACGGCGATCTTGAGAATTACAACAATAATCTCGGCGCCTCGCTTGCGATGGGTTATGTGAGCGTGCTTGATGACGAAAGCAGTATGTATATGACCGCTTCCGAATACGCCTCCTATACGGACAAGCTTGAAAACGGTCTTATAGGTATCGGTATAGAAACCATTTATGATTATTCCACGGGCGACCTTGTTATTGCCTGCGTTTATGAGGGCTCACCGGCCGAAAGCGAGGGTCTTCAGGCGGGCGATGTGATTACGGCCGTAAACAACGTAACGGTCACAAGGTCAAACTACCGCACTCTTTGCGAAAGCTTTTTCGGCGCGAGAATGACTGTTGTAAGTATCGAATACCAGCGCGATGACGTTACCAAAACCGTATCTGTTTTGAATACTTTCAGCATTCCCACCGTTATTGCAGAAGAGGTCAGCGGCATAGGTTATGTGCGTCTGACCGCCTTCTACAAGAGCACCGAGAGCGAGCTTAAAACAGCGCTCACCGCTCTTAAAAACAGCGGAGTTGAAAGCGTTATATTTGACGTGAGAAACTGCTCCGAGGGCACAATCGCTTACGCCGCCAAGGCCATAGATGTTGTAGTGCCCAATATCTCGGGCAATATCGCTGTCGCAAAGGATAAAAACGGAAACATCAAAGAGACGTTTTCGGCGGAATACAGCGAATTTCCGTTTAACTATGCAGTGCTTATTAATTCCGGCACAAAAGGTCCCGCCGAGCTTTTTGCCTGTGATTTAAGGGACATAAAGCAGGCTCAGCTTATCGGCACCTCAACTGCCGGCACGGGCACAATGCAGGAAATATTCAACCTTGAGGATGGCAGCGCAATTCTCCTCACCGTGGCGCTCGTAGTGCCCAAAAACGGTGAAGACGCCGTCTATGACAAGGTCGGTATCAGCCCGACAATGGAAGTCAACCTTTCCGTGGATGACTCAAACCTTCTCCTTCTAACGGAGGAAGAGGATGCTCAGCTTTCATCCGCGGTCAATATGCTTAAAATGAACTGACAGCAAAGGGAGGTACAGCAGTGAAAAACAGATTACGTATCATCTCTGCCGCGCTGACATGTTTAATGATAGCTTCATTCATCCTGCCCGGCGGAGCTTTTTCTTCCGGTGCAGGTTTTGCTGTTTATGCGGACACTTATTCGGACGGCGACACTTTTGAATACGGTTATTATCCGCAGTCTCTTGTGACGGATGAGGACACTCTTTCGGCGCTTTCCGCGCTTGCGGTAACGCCCGTTTCATTCGGCTTTTACAGCGGAAGCGGCTCAAGATATGACGGCAGCATGGCGGCCTCGGATTTAATGACATACGCGGACGCCGAGCTTGACGGCGGCAGATACAGGCTTGTCAGAATCAATTCATACAGACCTTATGTAACAGGTCTTGCAGCCGGGACGGACGGCACCGATTCATATCAGGATGATAACGGCTATGAGCTTTCAACCGATTACTGGTTTAAGTATGAGCCCGTCATCTGGAAGGTTATAAATGCGTCCGACGGTCTTGTTATCAGCGAAAACGTGCTTGATTCTCAGGCCTTCAACAATTTCGCTTATTTTGATTCATACGCATCGGATGCGAAGTACGCTTATTACGGCATTTCAAACAAAGCATATTTATGCTGTAACTATGCCGAGAGCAGTGTGAGAGCCTGGCTTACCGGTGACTTCGCATCGGCGGCTCTCAATTCCGATGAGCTTGCAAACGCCTCCGAAACAGAGCTTGACAACAGCGGTTATCTCACGCTCGGCGGCTCGTCCGGTTACACTCGCCTAGACGCTCCCTCAACCGAGGACAGAATATTCCTGCTTTCGAGCGCGGATGTCGCCGACGGTGTAAACGGTTTTGACGGCATCGAGTCAAGACTTGCATACCCCACCGATTACGCGAAGTGCATGGGTGTTTACGCTTATAAGTACACGGGAAGCGGCTCAAGCGGCAGCACATACGGCGTTTATGACGGCGTTTCTCCCTGGCTTCTGCGTACGGCCGGCACAAATTCCAATTATGTCTGCTGTGTCACAAACGGCGGCAGTGTAAAGGAAGAAACTTATATCGCAAGTGCCGCGTATTGCGGAATCCGCCCTGCGATGAAGCTTGCTGACCTTAACAGCTACAGAATTTCCTATGATGCTAACGGCGGTGAGGGAGCGCCCGAAGCGCAGACCAAGATTGCCTCCTCGCCTATGACAATAACAGATATCACTCCCGTAAAAGAACCGTATTCATTTGTCGGCTGGTCTCTTGACAGCACCGCAACAGAGGCTCAGTACACTGCGGGCGGAGAGTTTGATATTAATGATAACATCACTCTCTACGCGGTTTACGGCGATATTACCGCTCCCGAAGCGGAAACATCGGCAGTATCGGACGATTTTGCCGGCACGCAGACTGTTTCATTCACTTTCAGCGATGATATCGCTCTTTCGGGCTGTTATTTCGGCACAAACGAAACAGTTGCCGAAAACGCCTTCACCGAAAACACAACCGGTCAGGCGCAGTATACCGTTTCATCGGCCGGCACATATTATTTCGCCGCTTCCGATACAAGCGGAAACCTGAGTGAGCCTGTAACTCTCACGTTCTGTGAAACCTCATTTGATACGGACGGCGGCACTCCCGGGATTTCACCTGTAATCACACTTGAGGGCAATTCATTTGATCTGCCCTTCGTTTCAAAGACAGACTTCACTTTTCTCGGATGGTCGCAGACACAGGGCTCGGAAAGCGCTGAATACGCCGCGGGCGCAAGCTATACCGTATCGGACAGCAAAGCCCTTTACGCCGTTTGGAGAGATGATACTGTTCCTGTCGAATACACACTCACCTATAACGCGAACGGAGGCTCAAACGCCCCCGCAAGCCAGACGGGTAACGGCGAGATGACGCTTTCATCCTCCGAGCCCGTCAAAGAAGGCTGGATATTCAAGGGATGGTCGGAGACCGACACCGCGACAAGTGCCTCATATCAGCCCTCGGGCTCGTATAATCTCATTTCGGACGCTGTTCTGTACGCCGTATGGGAAGAAGTGATTGTTCCTGCCGAATACAAACTCACCTATAACGCGAACGGCGGCTCAAACGCTCCCGCAAGCCGGACGGGTAACGGCGAGATAACGCTTTCATCCTCTGAGCCCGTCAGAGAAGGTTATACATTCAAGGGATGGTCGGAGAGCGATACCGCGACAAGCGCCTCATATCAGCCCTCGGGCTCATATAATCTCACTTCGGACGCTATTCTATACGCCGTTTGGGAAAAAGTGATTGCGCCTGTCGAATACACACTCACTTACAATGCTAACGGAGGTTCAAACGCCCCCGCGGGTCAGACCGGTAACGGGCAGATAACTCTTTCATCAACAATGCCCGTAAGAGACGGATATATCTTCAAAGGCTGGGCTCTCAGCGCAGGCGCGGTGGCCGCGGCATATCAGCCGTCAGCTGTATTCACCCTTTCGGAGAATACCGTGCTTTATGCAGTATGGGGCCAAAATGTCGCCGTAAGTATCCGCAATTACACGGAATCACGCACCGAGGATTACAAGGCAACAATCACGTTCCACGCCGTTACTTCGGGTGATACCGATGGATGTACCGTGAAGTGGTATCTTAACGGAAACCGCGCGGGCACGGGCGAAAGCTTCACCGTAAGTCAGGCGACAGCCGGCTATACCGTTCAGGCAAAACTTGTCAGAAACGGCGCGGAAATCTCCGAGTCCGGCACGGAAACGGTCAATATAAAAACGGGATTCTTCGCGAAAGTTATCGCATTTTTCAGAGGACTGTTCGGCAAGCTTCCCGTTATAGACCAATGATCTTCGGCTTTCGCATTTAAGATGAAATTACTATAAATAAAACGGGAGTGAACCGGATTTGATTCACTCCCGTATTTTATACTTTGTTTACAGTTTTACGGTTTCTTCTTTACCGTTTGCGATAACGGTGAATTTGCCCTTTCCGCTCAGGCTGTAATTTGTGACTTTTCCGTTTTTCCACTCAATGTCAACGGTCACATTTCCTTTTGCTTTAAGGCCTTTCACACTGCCGCTTTTCCATTTTCCGGGAAGCGCGGGCAGCAGATATATTCTGCCGTCGCGGCTCTGAAGAAGCATTTCGGTAATTCCGCTTACAAAGCCGAAGTTGCCGTCAATCTGGAATGGCGGATGCGCGTCAAACAGGTTTTCGTATGTGCCGCCGCCTCTGCCGTAGTTGATTCCCACGCTCTTCACGGGTCTTAACTGCATTTCAATCAGCTTCAGCGCGTGATTGCCGTCAAACAGCCTTGCCCAGAAGTTTATCTTCCAGCCGAGAGACCATCCCGTGCCGGCGTCTCCTCTGCGCTCAAGCGTTTTGATGCAGGCCTTCGCAAGCCCGGGTGTGCCGTCCGGCGTTATAATATTCGCGGGGTGCAGAGCATAGAGGTGAGAGCAGTGCCTGTGATGGATTTCCGTTTCGGGGTAGTCGCCGTCAAACTCAAGCAGCTGCCCCTCGCTTCCGGTTGCAAAATCGGGGAAGGCATCCATTGTCTCTTTCAGTTTCGTGGCAAAATCTTCGTCAATTCTGAGAATCTTGCTCGCCTTGATAAGGTTCCCGAAAAGGTCGCGGCATATGCTCATTGACATTGTTGTGTATTTCCCCACACAGCAGTCTTTTCCTTCATACTCAAAGTCATTTTCGGGTGATGTGCCGGGGCAGAGGAACTTTTTGCTGTCCTGCTCCGTCATTATATCAAGGTAAAACTCGGCAGCGCCTTTCATAATCGGATAGGCTGTATTTTTGAGAAATTCTTTATCGAGCGTGTATTCGTAATGCTCGTAGAGATGCCTGCACAGCCAGCCGGATGAGCCGTGCCAGAATGCCCAGCAGGAGCTTCCGTTCACCGGTGTCGCAAGGCGCCACAAATCAACATTGTGATGCGAAACCCAGCCCTTCGCTCCGTACTGACCGGCGGCCGCTTTCGCACCTGTAACGGAGAGTTCTTTTATCATTTTAACGAGGGGCTCGTCAAGTTCTGTCATATTCGCCGCAAGCACAGGCCAGTAGTTCATCTCGGTGTTTATGTTCACCGTGTAGTTTGCGTTCCACGGAGCGTCAAGGCGGTTGCTCCAAATTCCCTGCAGGTTGCCGGGCTGTGTGCCGGGCCTTGAGGATGATATCGCGAGGTATCTGCCGTAGTTATAAACGAGCGTAATAAGGCCGGTATCGTCTCTGTCCTTTTTGAATGCGACAAGGCGCCTGTCGGTCGGCAGGTCTTTACTTTTGCCGGAAATCTTCAATTTTACTCTGTCGTAAATGCTCTTGTAATCCTCGAGCGCGCGTTTCCTGATTTCCTCGTAATCGTCCGCCTTCCCGAGAATGTCAAGGCAGGCTTTTTTGTATTCTTTGCCTTCAAGGTAAGGATGTTTCTCAAATCCGTTGAAGCTTGTAACGCAGGAGAAGAAAAGGTATGCGTAGCTCGCGCCCTTAACGGTCATCCTGTTTTCAATATCATCGGTTTCGCCGTCTGTTATCACTTTTACGGCGCCCCTGAAATGGATGCCCCTGTTCTTCGCGTCGTCAAAATATGTCTTTACAGGGCAGCGGTTGTCAATCACGTTTTCGCCGTGACATTCGCCGTCAATTATCAGCAGATTGTCGCGTACGAAAGAATTTGAGCGAAGGGGAGAGGTGAAGCCGAGAGTGAAATCCGTCTTCTTTCCGAACTTGAATCTCAGGCAGATAAGATTGTCGGGGTAGCTCGCGAAGCACTCTCTTGAATACGCCTTGTCTCCGATTTTGAATTTAACGCCCGCCTCGGCTTTTTCGAGGTCAAGGTATCTCTCATACGCCGCCGCTCTGCCCTTAATCTCAAAGTCAATAACAAGGTCTCCCAGAGGCAGATACGCCTGGCTCCAGGTGCTTTCAAAGTTTGTTTCAATCTCTTTCTGCGCCTCGTGGAATTTCCCGGCGAGAGCGAGTTTTCTCGCTTTTTCAAAGGATTTCGGCGCGCCCTTTCTCACGGTGTCTTTGGGTTTTCCGGTCCATAGCTCATCGTGATTGAGCGAGATGATTTCTCTTTTTACTCCGCCGTAAATCATGGCGCCCAGGTGCCCGTTTCCTACCGGCAGCGCCTGGGTCCAGGCTTTTGCGGGAGAGGTGTAGTAAAGGCGTGAATCGTTTTTCATTTTTCTGCCCCCGTTTCATTTGGTTTAAGTTAATTATATAACTCCCGTTTAATTCAGTCAATGAAATTTATCTTGCAAAATTCCCTTTTTTCTCTTAACAAAAATGCCGATTTTTGCATTTTGCTCTTGCAATTCTTTCATTTTTGATGTACACTTTTCTAACAGCATATTTATATTAATATTTTTATTTTAGAAATTTTAGGAGTAATTATGCCCGATAACATTCAGGACAAAATTGATATATATTATTCGTCTCTGTCAAAGGGTCAGAAGAAAATCGCCGACTACATAGTTCAGAACTATGAGAAGGCCTCCTTCATGACCGCGGCGGACCTCGGCAAGGTGACGGGTGTGAGCGAGAGCACCGTTGTGCGTTTTGCCTCCCGTATCGGCTTTGACGGTTATCCCGATTTTCAGAAAAACCTGCAGGAAACCGTCAAATCCCGTCTCACGAGCGTTCAGCGAATGGATGTCGCCTCCGGTATAGATGACGGCGATATTCTCGAGAACGCCTTTGCCCGTGACATCGAGATGATAAAAAAGATGAGAGACAGCATTTCCCGTGAGGATTTTGCGGGCAGTGTCAAAGCCATAAACAGCGCCAAAAAGATTTATATTCTCGGCGTTCGCTCCTCGTCATCGCTCGCGGGTTTTGCCGCGTTTTACATGAGCTATATCTATGACGTTGTGCTTGTCAACACCTCCGCCTCAAGCGAGATGTTTGAGCAGATGTTTCATATCACTCAGGATGACCTGTGCATTGCAGTATCATTCCCGAGGTATTCAAACAGGACCATAAACGCCCTTAAGTTTGCCCGCAGCAGAGGCGCGAAAATCATTTCAATCACCGACGGCGAGCTTTCACCCATTGCAAAATACGCGACTCATCTGCTTGTCGCTCCGAGCAGCATGGTTTCTTTTGTCGATTCCCTCGTTGCTCCGCTGAGCCTTATCAACGCTCTCATTGCCGCGGCATCGCGTGAAAAGAAAGACGAAGTGCACGCGAGGTTTGAGGACCTTGAGCGTCTTTGGGATGAATACAACGTTTACAGCATCACCGGGGAGGAAAAGCATTGAACGCCGATATTATTGTTGTCGGCGCGGGCGCCGCGGGCATGACAGCCGCGGGCTTTGCGGGTGAAACCGGCAAAAAGGTTTTGCTTATTGAGAGAAATGAAAAGCCCGGCAGAAAGCTGATGATAACAGGTAAGGGCAGGTGCAACCTCACAAGCGACCGCGATACGGTTGACGAGCTTATTGCCGCTGTGCCCGAAAACGGAAGGTTTCTTTACAGCGCCTTCTCAAAGTATATGCCTCACGACGTGATGGAATTCTTCGAGAGCAGGGGAGTGCCTCTCAAAACCGAAAGAGGGCAGAGAGTTTTTCCTGTTTCCGACAAGGCGTCCGATATAGTGGATTGCCTTTCCGCTTTCGCGAAAGAAAAATCCGAAACTGTTTCCGGCAGGGTCAGAGAGCTCATAATTGAGGGCGGCTGTGTAAAAGGTGTTGTCACTTATACCGGTGAAAAATATTTTGCCCCGAAAGTTATAATCGCCACGGGCGGATGTTCATACCCCGGCACCGGCTCAACCGGTGACGGATATATTCTCGCGAAACAGGCGGGCCACACGGTCAAAGACCCCGTGCCGTCTCTTGTGCCTCTCGAAATACACGAGGGTTTCTGTACCGACCTTATGGGTCTCTCCCTTAGAAACACGGCGATTAAAGTAACCGACACCGAAAAGCAAAAGGTCATATATGAGGATTTCGGCGAAATGCTCTTCACTCATTTCGGCGTTTCGGGTCCGATGATTCTTTCGGCGAGCGCTCATATGAGAGATATGAAAAGCGGCAGATATATTATAACGCTTGACCTTAAACCTGCTCTCACAGCCGAGCAGCTTGACGCGAGAATACTCAGGGATTTTTCGGATAATCTCAACAGGAATTTCATAAATTCGCTCAATTCATTACTTCCCAAAAAACTCGTGCCCGTCATCGTGAAACTCAGCGGAATACCGATGAGCCTCAAGGTGAATCAGGTCACAAGGGAGCAGAGGCAGAAGCTTGTATCTCTGCTTAAAGGGCTCAATCTTACCGTCACGGCATTCAGACCCGTCGAGGAAGCGATAATCACGCGCGGCGGAGTGAATGTCAGGGAGATAAGCCCGTCAACAATGGAATCACTTAAGGTCAAAGGCCTTTATTTTGCCGGTGAGGTCTGCGACGTGGACGCTTACACCGGCGGCTATAACCTGCAGATTGCCTTTTCAACGGGCAGACTCGCGGGAATAAGCAGCGCAAAGGAGAAATGACAATGACAGTTAATGTTGCAATCGACGGCCCCGCCGGCGCAGGCAAAAGCACTGTCGCGAAAGCGGCGGCGGCAAAGCTCGGATATATTTATGTTGACACGGGCGCTCTCTACAGAGCGGTCGGCCTTAACGCCCTCAATCACGGCATAGACACCACCGATGCCGCCGCGGTTGAAGAGAGCCTTAAGGGCATCACCGTTGAGCTCGCGTTTGTTGACTCTCAGCAGCAGGTGCTCCTTAACGGCGAAAATGTTTCTTCTCTTATCAGGACTCCCGAGGCGTCAATGGCGGCGTCAAACGTTTCCGCCATTCCCGCGGTCAGAGCGTTTCTCTTTGACCTTCAGAGAGATATAGCTAAGGCAAACGACTGCATTATGGACGGCAGGGATATAGGCACGGTAGTTCTTCCCGACGCCAAAGTCAAAATTTTCCTCACGGCAGCCCCCGAGGTGAGAGCAAAGAGAAGGTACGACGAGCTTATCGCTAAGGGCAGCAATGTTGAATATAAAGACGTGCTCGAGGAGCTTATTCAGAGAGATTATAACGATTCCCACAGGGAGACAGCGCCGCTTAAACCTGCTGAGGACAGCGTTTATCTTGACAACGGCGGGCTTGACCTTGAAGCCTCCGTTGAGAAAGTTATCGAAATAATAAAGGAGAAAATCCAATGAGCAAATATGATTTCTCAAAGCCCGTAAAAGAGGGCAGATTATATAAGATTCTTTCCCCTCTGGGCAGGTTCATAAATTTTCTCCGCTTTAAGATAAGATATATCGGCTCGGAGAATATCCCCGATGAAGGCGGATTTATCATAGCCGCAAATCACATACATCTTATAGACCCGATGATTGTTGCTCTCGGAATCAGAAACGGCAGACAGCTTCACTTTATGGCAAAGAAAGAGCTCTGGAACAATCCGATTGTCGCCTGGGCTTTCACAAGAGTGAACGGTTTCCCCATTGACAGAACGGGAGCCGATTCGCCCGCAATGAAGCACGCCGTTGAAATACCGAAAAACGGATACATCCTCGGCATTTTTCCCGAGGGTACAAGGTCACGCAACGGAAAAATCGGAAAGGGCAAGCGCGGTGTTGCAAACATAGCCGCTCAGGCAAAATGCGGCGTTCTTCCCGTTTCTCTTTACAATAATGAGGGCCTCAAAAGGCGTTCAAAATATACCGTGCGCTACGGCGAGTTTATCCCTTACGAAAAACTCGGTCTTTCCGAAAACGCGACCCGTGAAGAGCAGATTGCCTGCACAGAGATGATAATGGCAAAAATCACCGAGCTCTGGGAGGAAGGCCATTGCGAGTAATACTTGCCGAAAAAGCCGGCTTCTGTTTCGGCGTTGAAAGAGCGGTCAGCAAGGCCTATGAGCTTGCGGACAGAGGTGTTAAATGCCGCACGCTCGGTCCCCTCATTCACAACACAGCCGTTACGGGCGACCTTGAAAGCAGGGGAGTCGGAATAATCGACAGCCCCGAAGAAGCAAAGAGCGACGAAACCGTCATTATCAGGGCGCACGGCGTATCGCCCGAAGTTTACGCCCTCGCGGAAAAATACGCGTCGGATGTGTGCGATGCCACATGCCCCTTTGTCAAAAAAATCCACTCCATCGTCAGCGACAATTCGGATAAAGATACTCCCGTTATCATCGCGGGCGACCCCAATCATCCGGAGGTAATCGGAATAAAGGGTTACTGCAAAGGCGATGTTTACATTTTCGAAAGCTGTGACGAGCTCAAAAAACTGCTCGGAGAAAACGCTTCATTATGCGAAAAAAGAATAATAGCGGTGTCTCAAACCACGTTTTCGGAAAACGAGTGGAAAAAAAGTAAAGAAATAATAAAATTTTACTGTACAAACGCGAAAATATTTGATACAATATGCGGTGCAACACGCGAAAGGCAGCAGGAGGCGGAGAAAATCGCCCTTGAATGCGACGCTGTTATCGTGATAGGCGGCAGGCACAGCTCAAACACGGTAAAGCTGAAAAACGTGTGCAGTCAGCATTGCGACACTTATCTGGTGGAAAGAGCCGAAGAGCTCAAAACTATAGATTTTTCCACATACGCCCTCGTGGGCGTTACGGCCGGGGCGTCAACCCCGCGCTCAATAATTAAGGAGGTACTTACAGCAATGTCCGAAATCATTGAAACCCCAAATAACCAGGTAGAGGAGGTGCCTTCTGAAGCATTGTCAGCTAATGATGAAAGTTTTGCCAATTTACTTGAGCAATCACTTGCAAATATGAACAACAATCAGAAGGTCACAGGCACTGTTATGGGAATCACTCCCACCGAGATCCAGGTTGATATCGGCAGAAAACAGGCAGGTTTTGTTCCCATCGAGGAATACTCCGCTGACCCCAACGCAAACCCCGCTGAAGAGCTTAAAGTGGGCGACACCATCGAGCTCATCATAATGAAGACCAACGATGCAGAGGGCACAATGCTTCTCTCAAAGAAGCGCGCAGACGCTCAGAAGTCCTGGGGCGACATCGTTGAAGCCAAAGAGAGCGGCGAAACTCTCGAAGGCACGGTTACAGCCGTTATCAAGGGCGGCGTTCTTGTAGCAACCAAGGGCTCAACCGTATTCATTCCCGCTTCACTCGCAACCGAGCACAGGGATGACAGCCTTGAAGACCTCGTAAAGAAGACCGTTAACTTCCGCATTATCGACGTTGACCCCGCAAGAAAGAGAGCAGTCGGCTCCGTTCGCTCCGTACTGAGCGAAAAGAAGAAGGCGGCTTCTGAAGCTTTCTGGGCAAGCGCGGAAGAGGGCAAGGTTTACACCGGCACAGTTAAGTCACTCACCAATTTCGGTGCTTTTGTTGACATCGGCGGCGTAGACGGCATGGTTCACATTTCCGAGATGAGCTGGAAGAGAATCAAGCATCCTTCAGAGATATTCTCCGTAGGTCAGGAAGTTGAAGTATACATCAAGGCTCTTGACCCCGAAAACAAGAAGATTTCTCTCGGCTACAGAAAAGACGAGGACAATCCCTGGGCGATTCTCAAGAAGACCTATCCCGAAGGCAGCATTGTTGAGGCTGAAATCGTTAACCTCACCACCTTCGGCGCATTCGCAAGAGTTATCCCCGGCATCGACGGCCTTATTCATATTTCACAGATAGCAAACCGCCGCATCAACAAGCCCGAAGAGGTGCTTTCAATCGGCGAGAAGGTAACCTGCAAGATTACCGCTATCGATTATGATAAGAAGCGCGTAAGCCTTTCCATCCGTGCTCTCCTTCCCGAGGAAGAGTATGAAGAGGAAGAAGCCGCAGAAGAGGCAGCCGAAGAAGCAGTTGAAGAAGCGGCAGA
>DBWO01000053.1 GCA_002309055.1 Ruminococcaceae bacterium UBA1236 | reverse complement strand
CGAAGCGACAAAGCACGGCAGCGAAACCGCGCCGAGCGCAAGAAGAACGGAAAGAACGAGAGATAATACTTTTTTCATAGCTCATTTCCTTTCTCATTTAATTCCACTTTTAATTCCATTTTATATTATAACAAACAGTATTGCAATAATCAATAAAAACATAACCTTTCGTCAGCCGGTTTAACAACAGCCCCGGGCGGCTGTTGACCGCGCTTGATTAATGTGATAAAATCAGCTTGTAAAGAGGTGATATTGTGAAACGATTTTTCAGAACGGCGGTGATTGTTTTGGCTTTATTCTCAATCCTTTCTGCATTCGGCTGCAAAAAAGACGAACCCATTGAGGACGGCGGGCACTCCTCATACTCGGACCCCGATGCGCCCAAGCAGATCAAATCCGGCGAGATAAAAGCTTTTTCGCTTGAATTCAAATCCGATTATTACAAAAATCTTGACACCGGCACCTACAGAATGTCGGTTGAAAGCGGACCGGACGGCAAGCTTACCGGCAAGTATTATTATGCTCCGTTTAATGATTATTTTGCCGAAAACACCTATGAATTTGAGCCGGACACCTCATTTATGAAAGAGCTTGACGCCGTGATAAAGGAGAGCGGAATTATCGCTTTTAACGGCACGGTTGAAAAAACATACGGCATAGCCGACGAATACGGCTACGATATATCTATAAAATACAGGAGCGGCGAAAGTGTCTCGTGCAGCGACAATGTTAACAACCGCATACCCGAGGAATCCTGCGTTAAGCTCAGGGATATGTTTTGTAAAGCGAGCGGAGCGCAGAAATACTCTGACACCGACAGGCTTCAGAATGTTTATTACCGCGTTTCCGAGCAGTATAAATACCTGTTCACGGCAAACATAATTGAAAAACAGGACGGCACCGTAAGCTGCAAGCTGAGCATAAGGGAAAACGATAAACAGATTTATGATGAAACCAAAACCGTGCCCGCCTCGGTTTTTGACGACATTGACGCAGTTTATAAGGATAATGATATGGAACACATCGAGGATTTCCCGAGGCGCGGAAACGATATAATACATCAGCTTGATCTCAGATACGGCAAAGATGAAAGGCACGTGTCATCCAACACCGCGATAAGCGACTCTCAGCTTGACGCGCTGAAAGGAATAGAAGGAATTATAAGAGAATATATGGGTGTATAAACGGGCTTCTCTCCCCTGCCTTATTCACCGTTTTTTAACTGAAAAACGCGGCTTCCGCATCAGACGGAAGCCGCGACTTTTTATTTGATTACATCCCAGGAAAAATGGTCTGTGTGAAGCAGCTCGTGCGCCTTGTGCGAGAGCGGCTTTTCGAAATACTCCTCATAGACTTTGAGCACCGCAGGATTCTCGTGCGAGAATCTTATCGGGTTGTTTTTATCTAAGCAATAGAGGTTTTCTCCTCTGACGGGAGCGAGCTCCTCGCCGTCGTGAATGGGCTGACCGCCGCCGCCTCCGCAGCCGCCGGGGCACGCCATAATCTCAACGAAATCATAGTGAACCCTGCCTGCCCTGATTGCCTCTATAAGCTGCCTCGTGTTGCCCAGGCCGCTCGCCACGGCAACCTTGATAACGGTGCCGTCAATGTTGATTTCCGCCTCTCTCCACGGGCCGTCAAAGCCTCTCACGGCCTTGAATGCATCGGGATCGGGATTTTTGCCAGTTACAAGGAAATACGCGCTCCTGAGAGCGGCCTCCATAACGCCGCCCGTTGCGCCGAAGATGACTGCGGCGCCCGAACCGTCGCCGAGGGGTGAATCAAACTCTTCCTCCTCAAGGGCTTTGGCGTCAATGCCCCTCGCCTTGATAAGGCGGTCAACCTCGCGGGTTGTGAGCACGATGTCAACATCCTTTACGCCCGAGGAATTAAGCGCCTCTATATCGCACTCGCTCTTTTTGGATGTGCAGGGCATTATTGATATGCAGAAGATGTTTTCGGGCTTAACGCCGATTTTCTCGGCAAAATAAGTCTTTGTAACTGCGCCGAACATTGCCTGGGGCGACTTTGCAGTGGAGAGCATATCGACCATATCGGGATACTCGGTCTTGATGAATCTGACCCATCCGGGGCAGCAGGATGTGAACATCGGGAACTTGTTTTCATCCTTGTGAGTGAGCTTTTCAACAAATTCGCTGCCCTCCTCCATTATTGTAAGGTCGGCGGAGAAGTTAGTGTCGAAAATATAGTTGAAGCCCATTTTTCTGAGAGCCGAAACGAGCTTTTTGACTGTCGCTTCCTCTCTTGTGAGGCCGAGATGCTCGCCCCACGCGGCACGCACGGCGGGAGCTATCTGCACAACGGTGACAAGGTTTTCGTCATCGAGCGCCTTTATCGCCTTTGCCGTGTCATCCCTCTCGTGAAGGGCGCCCACGGGGCAGTGAGTGATGCACTGGCCGCAGAGAGCGCAGTTGATTTCGTTTATCTTTTTGCCGCCGGTAACGCCTACCGTGGTGCGTGAGCCGGTGCCGTTTACATCCCAGATTTTAAGAGTCTGGATTTTATCGCAGACGTTGACGCATCTCATGCACTTTATGCACTTGGACTCCTCGCGGATGAGGTGGTAGCTGTAATCCCAATTATTAGCGGCAGGGGTTTCGGGGAAGGAATTGCCCGTCAGGCAGAAGCTTTCCGCCAGACTCTGCAGTGAGCAGTTGCCGTTTCTGTAGCAGGTGGTGCACTTGCTGTCGTGCTGCGAGAGGATAAGCTGAAGGTTTGTCTTTCTCGCCTGTCTAACCCTGGGGCTGTCTGTCAATACGGACATACCCTCTTCAACCGGGCTGTTGCAGGCGGCTCTGAGCTTTTCGATGCCTTCAATCTCAACAACGCAGATGCGGCAGGCGCCTATTTCGTTTATATCCTTGAGGAAGCAGAGGGTGGGGATGTTTATGCCCGCCTTGGCGGCCGCCTCAAGTATGGTTGTGTTTTCGGGTACGCTTACATCGATGCCGTCTATTTTAAGGTTTACCACTTGAAGCACCTCCCTCCTCTGAATTTACCGTAGCCGAAGTGGTCGCAGCCGAGGCACCTTGAGCACTCCTGCCCGGCCTCCTCCTCGGTCATACATTTTTCCACAAGCTCAAAGTCATTCTTGCGCTCGTCGGCGTCTCTCTCTTTCATGGTGACTCTGCCGCAGGCGGGCCTGTCAAGCAGCGAGGGAGCGGGAATATCTATATCAACCTCAATCTCGTGGTCAAAGCCGAGGTATTTATCAATATTTCTCGCCGCAACCTTGCCCGCGGCGATTGCCCTGATAACCGTTGCGGGGCCTGTTGCGCAGTCGCCGCCGCAGAATATGCCGGACGCGGTTTCAAAATGGCACTCGTCCGAAGCTGCAATGGTGTCCCACTTAAGGGGCAGGCCGAACTCGCCGAAGTGAGCGCTCTCAATCGCCTGACCGATTGCAACGATAACGATGTCGGCCTCAAGCTTAACCTCGGGCACACCGGCGGCTTTTACGCCGGGCCTGCCGTCTCTGCCGATAGTCGAGATTATCTGCGGCTGGCAGACGAGGTATTTCGCGTTGCCGTTTTCGTCGCCTTCAATCCTGACGGGAGCCATCATTGTGACGGGCTCGCAGCCCTCTGCGATTGCGCCCTCAACCTCTTCCGCGAGCGCGGTCATATCCGCCTGGCGCCTTCTGTAAACGATGCTCACCTTTTCGGCTCCGAGTCTGACGGATGACCTTGCGCAGTCCATGGCAACGTTGCCGCCGCCGACCACGCAAACCTTTTTGCCGGTGAAATCGGGCTTCTCGCCGTCCCCTATGCCTCTGAGAAGGGTGACGGCCGAAACAACACCGTTAAGGTCTTCGCCTTCAATGCGCAGTTTCTTGTCGGAATGCGCGCCGATTGCGATTAAGGCCGCGTCCGCGCTTTCCGCGATTTCTTTAATGGATATGTCTTTGCCTATGTCAACGCCGAGATGCAGATCAATGCCTGTTTCAAGGATAACATTTATTTCATCGGTAAGAATTTTTTCGGGCAGACGGTAATCGGGGATACCGTAGCGGAGCATTCCGCCGGGGTGATTTCTCTTCTCGTAAACGCTCACCTTGTGACCCATAAGCGCAAGGTAATAAGCGGCGGTAAGACCCGCGGGACCGGCGCCTATAACAGCCACCTTTTTGCCTGTAGGTTCAGCGCAGGCGGGGGCGGGCACGTAGCCGGCCTTTTCGGCGGCAAAGCGCTTGATGCCCCTGATATTTACGGCATCGTCAACAAGATTTCTCTTGCAGCCTTCCTCGCACGGATGCTCGCAGATAAGACCGCACACCGAGGGGAAGGGATTATCTTTTCTTATAAGCCTGATTGCGTCGGCATATCTGCCCTTTTGAGTGAGAGCAATATAGCCGGGGATATCAACATGAGCCGGGCAGAGCGCCAGGCAGTGAACGGGGTGCTCCTCTCTCGCGCAGCACCAGTTCCTTGCTATATGGCTCTCATAGTCCTCTCTGAAAGCGCGCACGCTCGTGAGAGCCATTTCGCCCGCGACATATCCTATGGCACAGTCAGCGCTGTCGGCTATAACCGAAGCGGTGCTCTCGATAAGCCCGATGTCGCTCTCTTCGCCTTTGCCGGAAAGTATTTTTTCATAAAGTTCGCCCAGCTTCCTGAGGCCTACGCGGCAGGGCACACATTTGCCGCAGCTCTGCGCCAGGCACGCGCCGATATAAGAGGCGGCGGTGTCAACGGGGCAGAGACCCTGCGCGGCGGTGGGCAGATAATTGCCGACCGACTTCGCAAGCTCTTCAAGCGCACGGGTGTTCGCGCTTTTGTTTGAAAGACTTAATCTGTCCAAAATGAAATCCTCCTGTATAATTTTAGTGCGATAAGGTTATACACATATATATTACTAAAAATCCGCAGTGTTTTCAAGAGAAAATTAGTTTACAGCCAAAAATAAAAAGAGCTTGCGTTTAAAAATTACATACAAGCCCTTTAACTTTAATTGTTCGTTTGGTTTTCGCTTAAATGCGGAAGCCTCACTTAATCATATCGTGTTCATGGATATATTTAAGCGTTTCGTCAACCGTTGTAAACGCGAGCGCAACGCTTGTGTCCGCCGCGCCGTAGTAGAGAGCGATTCTGCCCGTTGCGGCGTCTGTTAACGCAGCGCAGGGGAAGACAACATTAGGCACATCGCCGACCGTTTCGTAAAGCTCGTGAGGGGCGAGCAAAAAGCTGTCCGCCCTGTGGAGCACCTTCCACGGCTCGTTTATGTCAAGGATAGCCGCGCCCATGCTGTAAGTGAAGCCGTTGCAGCTGGTGATAACGCCGTGATAAAACATCAGCCAGCCCTCATCCGTTTCAATGGGGGTGGGGCCCGCACCGACCTTGGTCATCTCCCAGTTTTTCACCGGACCCATAACAAAGCGGTATTTGCCCCAGTATTCAAGATCCTTGCTGCGGCAAAGATAAATGTCGCCGTAAGGGGTGTGGCCTCTGTCGCAGGGCCTTACAAGCAAGTAGTATTCGCCGTCTATTTTTCTCGGAAAAAGAACGCCGTTGCGGGCAACGGGATATGTGGCGTCCTCAAGCTGCTCCCAGGTTTCAAAGTCGTCTGTCACGGCAAGGCCGATTGTGGTGCCGTGAGGAGTAAGATTGACCCAGCTGAGATAATATCTGCCCTCTATCTCGCAGATACGGGGGTCATAGCCGTAAAAAATGATTTTATCGCTGAGCTTCCAGTTTATGCCGTCCTCGCTTTTGCCGGTCACGATGACCTGGTCTCTCGTGCGGAGGTCAACCCTGAAAACGCCCGCGAAGCCGCTGCCGAAAGGCACAACGGCGGAGTTGAAAATGCTGTTTGCAAAAAGAAGGTTGTCCCTTGTGATTATCGGGTTCGCGCTGTATCTCCACACGGGATAGGGGTAGCCCTCGGGCTTGTCCTGCCAGGGTATGTCCGCAAGCGGCGCGCCGATTATTTTTGCCATAATTCTGCCTCCTGTCATTTGTAAGGATTTCTCTTTCCCGATGATTTTATCACAGTTTGCGCCGGATGTAAAGGAATAAAGGCAGATTCTTAAAACGCAAAAAAGAATTAACATAATGTGGTTGATATTTTTATTTTTTTTGATATAATAATTATAATTATGCTATTTTCGGCGCAAAACGCCGTGACGGGAGGAAATGATTTGCTCTCTGTAAAAACAGACGGTAACCGCCTTGAGATTTTACTCGGCGGCAAAGTCATTCACAAAATTCAGAAAGGGGACTGCCCCGTAACTGTCGCGAAAGCGCAAAACACATACAAAATGGACAGGGGCAGTTTCAAAATAAAGGAAAAAGTCGCGGATTCGCACACCTGCCGCGTTGAGAATTTCGCCGCTGCCGAAAACGGCGCGGAAATCATATTCGACACGGGCAAAGCGGTTTTAACGGCAGAGGGCGGCCGCCTCGACGCGCGCTTTGAGGGCTTTGACGCCTTTAACCGCCTCATTGTTACCCTGCCTGCCATTGCGCAAGAGCACGTTTACGGCACGGGCGAAACCTTCAGCGAGTTTGACCTTCGCGGTCTCAAAACAAACAACTGGGTCGCCGAGCACGAAAACGCGAGGTGCATTTCCAAAAAAGTTTTCAAAACCACAATAGGAATCAAGGACGGGCAGAGAAAAGAGAAATACTCAAATTACGAAACATACTACGCTCAGCCCACATTCATATCGAGCCGCAAATACTGGTTTCATTCCGACACGACGGCGAGAAGCGAATTTGACTTTACACGCAGGGACAGGCACATACTCAAGTTTGACAGCATAGCCGGTTTCCATATGGGCTTCGGCGAAACTTTTGAGGAAGTGCTTACGGGCCTCACCGCTCTGCTCGGGCGTCAGCCTCCCCTGCCCGACTGGGTTTATAACGGCGTGATTCTCGGCATTCAAGGCGGCACACAGATTATGGAAAGCAAAATCAGCCGCTGCCTCGAATACGGCACAAAGGTTGCCGGCGCCTGGATACAGGACTGGGAGGGAAGGCGCGTGACCGCCTTCGGCAAACAGCTTCAGTGGAACTGGCAGTGGGATAAAGAGCTTTACCCCGGCCTTGACGAAAGCATAAAGCGCCTTCGTGAGCAAAACATCCGCGTTATGGGCTACTGCAACACCTTCCTCGCGATTGAGAAACCGCTTTACAAGGAAGCCAAGGAAAAGGGCTACTGCGTTAAAAACGACAAAGGCGAGGACTATATGGTGACCATCACCACCTTCCCCGCCGCGATAGTGGACCTGACAAACCCGGATGCCGTAAGCTGGCTCAAGGATATAATCAAAAAGAATATGATAGATTTCGGGCTCTCCGGCTGGATGGCGGATTTCGGCGAATACCTGCCGACGGACGCCGTGCTCTTCTCGGGCGAAAGCGCGGAGCTCGCGCACAACACCTGGCCCGCGCGCTGGGCGCAGCTTAACAGAGAGGTGCTTGAGGAGACCGGCACACTCGATGAAATCACATTCTTCACAAGGGCGGGATTTTCGGGCACACCGAGATATTCAACCCTTATGTGGAACGGCGACAATCACGTGGATTTTTCAATAGACTACGGTATGCCGTCCGTAATCCCTGCGATGCTCTCGCTCACCTGCAGCGGCTTCGGCCTGAGCCACTCCGACACGGGCGGATACACAACCTTCAAAAAACTCAGGCGCAGCGAGGAGCTCTTTATGCGCTGGAGCGAGATGAACGCCTTCAGCCCGCTTATGAGAAGCCACGAGGGCAACAACCCCGACATAAATGCGCAGTTTGACGCGAGCGAAACGGTGCTTAAGCACCAGGCAAAGATGAGCAGAATTCGCGTTGCTCTCGCCCCCTACCTCAAAGAGGCGGCGGCATATAACGCCGAAAAGGGCGTAGGCATAGTGAGGCCCCTCTTCTTCTACTATGATGAAGAAAGGGCATACACCGAAAGCTACGAATACCTGCTCGGGCGCGATATACTCGTTGCCCCCGTCATAAGGCCGAAGGCGGAAAAGCGCAAGGTCTATCTGCCCCGGGATGAATGGATTCAGCTCGGCACGGGCAGAGAATTCGGCGGCGGCGAATACGAGGTTGAGGCAAAGCTCGGCACAATACCCGTATTCTACAGAAAAAACGCAAATCAAAAAACACTTGATATAATCAGAAAAACGGAGGAGTTTTACAATGAAGTACTTTCTTGACAGCGCAAAAATCGATGAAATCAGAGAGGCATACGACACTTTCGGAATCGACGGCATCACCACTAACCCCAATCACATTATGAACAGCGGCAAGCCCTTTTACACCGTTATCGGCGAGCTTGCGGACTTCGTAAAAGAAAAGGGCATTGAGGGCTGGGATGTTTTCCCGATTTCGGTTGAAATAAACCCCCACCTTGACGACGCGGACGAAATGGTTGCGATGGCGGAAAAAATCTCCGCTATGTGCAAAAACTTCGTCATTAAAATCCCCTGCACGCAGGCGGGCATCACCGCGGCACGCCGCCTTGAGATGAAGGGCATAAGAACAAACCTCACCCTCGTTTTCTCTCCCTCTCAGGCGCTTATCGCGGCAAAGAATCATTCGCTCTTCGTTTCCCCCTTCATCGGATGGAAGGAAAACAGCGGCGAGGACTGCGCTCAGTACATAAACGATATAGTTGAAATTTACGCAAACTACGGCTACCTCGGCGAAACGCAGATTATCTGCGCCGCGGTACGCAACGGCAAGCAGATTGTTGACTGCGCCGTTGCCGGAGCGGACATTGTCACCGCCGGCCTTCAGGTCTATAAAGACAGTATGTATCACCCCTTCACCGACCTCGGCCTCACCCGCTTCCAGAACGCGTGGGACAAGACCGTCACGGAGGAATGAGAATAATTGACAATTATGTCATTTATGATAAAATCAAGTTAATTGATAATTCCCGTAAGAAATATTAAGGAGAGTTGCTTTATGGAAGAGACAAAACGCCTCTACTGTGAAAAGGAAAACGGCAAGCTTCACTACGGGCATACGGCGCTCACGGGCTTCGGCTTTATGGCGGTCCAGATTGCCTGGATCATCTACAACGCTTATGTTCCGCTTATTCTCAAGGAGAACCCCGTAATTCAGAATCTCGCGTGGGCGGGCACGGCGGTCGGGATCATAATGGTTATCGACAACATTTTCGGCGTTGTGTTCCAGCCGCTTTTCGGCAGAATTTCGGACAGAACACATACCCGCTTCGGCAAGAGAACGCCTTT
>DBWO01000027.1:11506-82348 GCA_002309055.1 Ruminococcaceae bacterium UBA1236 | reverse complement strand
GGTGGTTTATTGTCTTAAGAGCCAATCAAAGCGCATCCCGCGAGGGATGCGCTCCTTGTTTATATATGCTGTTATTGAGCGGATGTACCGGGTACGACTTCATTGTGTTCTTCTGTAGTGGCCACGGGCTCGGTTGACTGAGACTGCGAGGAAGTCTCAGTGGGAGTAGATGACGATGTCTCGCCGCCTGAAGTGGTCTCAGAGCCTGAAGTGGTAGCCGTATTCTCGGAAGTAGACGGTGAAGATGTACCTTCAGTTGTGGACTGTGAAGTCGTTGAAGAGGTAGTTCTTGAAGTGCTTCTTGATGAGGGCCTTGTAGTAGTTCTCGTTGTGCCGTAGGGATTTGAAGGCCTTACGGTGTGAGTCGGATTTGTACGGCCGGTTATATCGGAAGTTGAGCTTTCATCTTCACTTGTATCCTCGATTGTAGGCAGCGTTGTGGTATCGGACCATGTAACTATGGGAGGCGCTGTTGTGAGTATCGAAGTGGAAGTGACGGAGGTGGTTGACTCGCTTTCTTTATTTCTGTTAACCGCCGCTTTGATGATGACTGCCGCGAGTGAAAGAACAAGCAGAGCCGCCGCGACTATTCCGATAATCAGAATGATTTTTTTCTTGTCGACCTCTTTTTTCGCGGCGTCCGCGTCCGCGTTGGCATAGGGGTCTGTAACGCTTTCATCTGCGGTATTGGGGCCGTAAGAGCTGCGGTATTCCTCCTCATAGTCCGGATCTTTGTCGCCAACCATCGCCTCGGCTATCGGGGCGAAAACGGAGGTATCTTCAGCGCTCATAAAAGCGGTGATGACGGTTATGTTATCCTTGCCGCCCTTTTCAAGCGCCTTGCGCACGAGCTTGGCGGAAACATCCTGCGGGCTCTCGCCGCCCGAAATGATAGCGGAGATTTCATCATCGCTGAGCATATCGGTAAGGCCGTCGCTGCAAAGCAGGAGAACGTCGCCGTTGTCAACATCATCTATCACGCTCACGTTGGGTGAAAGGGTCGCCTCCTCGGGGAAAACACCGAGATGCTTTGTCAGGCGTTTCGCGCCGGGCAGAGCGCCCGCGTCGCTCTCGGCAAGCTCACGCGCATCAACAAGACCCTGTGCATGGGTATGGTCAAAGCTCGCCTGCTCAAGAATACCGTGTGAGAAATGGTAGATTCTTGTGTCACCTATGCTCGCACAGATGACCCTGCCCTTAATGGCATAGATTGAAGCGAGCGTTGTGCCGAGACGAACACCTCTTGATGTGATTTCGGCACATATTCTGTTATTGGCGTCATCAAGACAGTTTGATATGGCAAACGAAAAATCTTCGCCGCTGTCAAATATTTTCTGAGCGTGCTTCGCTATTTCCTCCACAGCTATTCCGGAGGCAATCTCGCCGTACATCTCACCGCCCATGCCGTCACATACGGCAAGGTTGAAGGGCTCGGCCATTTTCTGAATATATGCCTTGCCTTTTACAAGGCCGCCGTCGGTGGTGATTTTGCCGTTGAGGCAGTAATTATCTTCGTTATTCTTGCGCACTCTGCCCGTATGGGTCACGGCGCAAACATTTGCACTGAGTTTTTTCATTTTTCTTCTCCGATTATCTTTGTATTATTAAACTTGGATTAAAAAACTCCGTTTGATTTCGCCCAGTCTACATAAGCCTCAATGCTTCTGCGCCTTGCGGGGCTGAGCTCGGCGCCGCCTCTTGTGCGGTCCGTCATATTGACGCCTCTCAGGCGGCAGATATATTTGGCGCTCGCGTTGAATCCCGAATCAATGGCATTATCGAGGAGGATAATCTGCTCGTACCACTTCTTCGCGCCTTCAGTGTCCTGCGCCGTGTGGCAGGCCCACATTTTGACGAACAAATCCGCTCCGCAGGTGGTGGGGGTAGCAACCACGCCTCTCGCTCCGCTCATAAAAGCGTCATAGAGGAATGGGATGTTTGCCTGAAGCACATTGGAATCACCCTGCACGGCGATTTTCTTTTTGATTTCGGTGAGAAGGCAGGTGCAGTCCTTTATGCCTTTGAATCTGCCTGTCGCAGCAAGTTTGCCGTAAACATCCGCGTTCATAAGGTGGGGCCTCATGCCGGGGAATTCATAAAGCAGAATAGGAAGGTCGGTATACTGCGCGAGTGATGTGAGATATTCATACTGCTCGTCGGGTCTGTCGCTCATACCCTTGGTGACAAACACAAGACCTGTTACGCCCGCCTGCTCAAGAGCTTTGATTTCGGCAATCTCCGCCTCTCTCTCATACTGCAGGTTTCCCGTTGTGAAAACGGGCACGCCCTGAGAATTTTTTACGGCAAGCGTAGCGCATTTCAGCCTCTCTTCGGGTGAAAGCGAGGTCATTTCGGATGAGCCGCACACAGCGAAAAGGTGCTGCGGCTTAAAAGACGCCTGCCATGAAACATATTCCTCATAGGCTCTGTAATCAACCGACAGATCCTCCTTGAAAGGAGTAAGGAGGAGGGTATATACGCCGGCGTATTCGTCAAACTGAAGCAAAGTGAACACCTCTCAGAATAATTTAACTTATTATATACGGTATATAGTTAAAAATCAATAGCAAAATATGAAAACGGCGGCAGATGTTGTTAAAATCGGCGTATATTCTTGACTTTATTTCCGACAGGTAATATACTTTTACAAAGCGGTTATTTTGCCGCGGTTATCCACATTATTATTAGTTTTACACATAAAAATTAAAGGAGAATGACCTATGTTTTACAAAATTGAAAACGAAAAGCTCACCTGCGAAATAAATGATATGGGCGCGGAGCTTCACTCCCTCGTTTCAAAGGAAAACGGCAAGGAATACATCTGGCAGGGTCTGCCCGAAATATGGTACGGCCAGAGCCCGATACTTTTTCCGGTGATAGGTCAGCTCAATTCCGACACATATTACTATAACGGAAAGGCCTATCACCTTCCTAAACACGGCTTTGCGAGAAAGATGCTTTTCAAAAACGAAATGTGCGAAGGTCCGAAGGCGGTCTTTTCACTCAGCGACACACCCGAAACACTTGAAAAATATCCGTTTGAGTTCAAGCTCACCGCAGCATTCGAACTCGAAGGAAACGCTCTTGTGAACACTCTGTCTGTTGAGAATCTCTCGGATAAAACCATGTATTTCTCAATCGGCGCTCATCCCGCTTTCAACTGCAAGGTGGGCGACATAATTGAGTTTGAGCAGCCCGAAACGATTTTCACAGAGCGCATCGACAGCACTAATATGCTCATAGACAAGAAATTCCCCTGCCTGGAAAACGAGAGCAAAATCGTTATAACAAAAGAGATTTTTGAGCCGGATGCCCTCATTCTCTCCGGCATGAAGTCAAAAAAACTGCGCATAAAAGGTGACAATGAAGTTGAATTCACCTTCGGCGACTGCCCCGTGCTCGGCATCTGGGCAAAGCCGGGAGCGCCATATGTGTGTATTGAGCCCTGGCACGGCATAAACGACTCGCACGAAGTGAAGAGCGACATTTCGCTCAAAAGAGAAATCCGCTCCCTCGAAAGCGGCAGAAAATTTGCCTTTTCGTGGAAAGCGGAAGTCATCGGATAATCAAAAATCAGTATACCAGATTTACGGGCTTGCCTTCGGCGTAGGCCCGTAAATTATTTTTGCAGATTTCCATAAGACGGGTCCTTGTCTCAAAACCGGCCCACGCTATGTGCGGAGTGATACTGCAGTTGTCAAGGCGGGTCAGGGGGTTATCATTTTCAGGCGGCTCCCTGGTCATAACATCAAGCCCCGCGGCCGCAATAACGCCGTTTTTTAGAGCGTCGGCAAGGTCGTTTTCATTCACGACCGGACCTCTCGAGGTATTAATGAGCATAGCCGTTTTCTTCATTTTCGCAAGGAAAGAGGCATTGACCATTCCCGTGGTTTCCGGGGTAAGCGGGCAGTGGAGAGTGACAAAATCGGATTTTGCGATAAGAGTGTCTCTGTCCGTGAATTCAACACCATCAAAAGGCGCGGGATGATTGGTGCTCGCGAGCACTTTCATGCCGTAGGCAAGGGCGATTTTCGCGACTGCCTTGCCGATTTTTCCGAAGCCGATGATGCCTATTGTTTTGCCCTCAAGCTCTGTCAGCGGAGCAACCTGATATGAAAAATCGGGGTTTGACGCCCATTCGCCGCGGTGCACGGAGGCGGAGTGAAGAGCAACAGCGTTTGTATGCTCAAGAATGTGGGCAAACACGCACTGCGCGACAGCCATGGTGCTGTATGTGGGAATGTTGCAGACGGGGATTCCCCTGTCGCGGCAGTATTCCCAGTCCACAACGTTGAAGCCCGTGCTCAAAAGGCCGATATATTTAACATCGGGCAGCTGCTCAAGAGTCTCGCGTGTTAAAGGCGTTTTGTTTGTGAAAACGATGTCACAGCCCTTTGCCCTCTCAAGGATTTTATCGGCGGGAGTGCGGTCATAGATATCCGCCTCGCCGTATTCATAAAGCCAGTCCCAGGAAAGGTCTCCCGGGTTTTCGGCAAACGCGTCAAGTATAACGGTTTTCATATTTTTACCCCCTTTTTGAGCAAGTATATCACACTTTCATCCCGATTTCACTATTTTTTTATTTCTTTTTAAATTATTTGTAATCAAAATCTTGCTATATTTCTTTTTTTGTTATATAATGTAAAATGGTTTTTTATGTGACTTTCTTTTAGAAAAGGCGGATATTCATTTGAGTAAAAGCAAACAACGAAAAAAATTCCTGTTTTTTGCGGGATTAATATTGATTATCGCTGCTCTGCTGATAGAAGCGCTTATGATATCGCTCAGGTATGAACAGCTGTGGACCTGGTACACGGGGCTGCGGGAGATGCTTATTGAGCTAGAGAATCGCATTACCAGCCTTGACAGAAGCTTTGAATTTATTATCGTGATTATGCTCCTGTTTTTCATCAAGGCGTTTTTCCCCATTTATACCACGTCAACAGTCTGCCTGATTACAGGTATCGTTTTCCCTCTCTATGTCGCCATACCCATCAACATTATCGGTATAGGGCTGCAGTTTACCATAAAATATTTCTGGGGCGAGCATTTCGGCGCGGGATATGCATGGAAACTGCTGATGAAAAACGAATCCCTGAAAAACGCGCTTAAGTCGGGCGGTAACGGCAACCCGGCTCTGCTCTTCGCGATAAGAGTGATACCGTTTGTGCCGATTAACCTTGTGTCATCAATTTATGGCTCATTCAGTTTCGGCTACCTCAAGTTTATGCTCATATCCCTGCTGGGATTCCTGCCGAGACTTATTTCATTCACCGTGGCCGGTACCAATATGTTTGACCCTCTGTCAATCGGCTTCCTGCTCCCGATTATGCTCATATGCCTGCTTACCGGTATAACCTGCCTGAGCGCAAACGGCGTGTGGAACCTTGTGGACAGATTTGTTAAATACTATAACCGCCGTCACGCGGAGCGCGAAAAGAAGAAGGAACACTCTGCGAAGGGGCATTCCGCAGAGGAAAACGCAGACAGCGCCGCAAAAGCGGAAGAAACACCAAAAGATAATAAACCCGAACTTTCTCCGGATACACCCGGAGAATCCTGAGGAGGAAAACGATATGCTTAAAAATGAAACGCTCAGGCAAAACATTGCCGCCGGCAAATATGACAGCCGCCTCGGCGTGCTTTACAAGAAAAGCGACCTCGACCTGCAGAAGGAGAGATACATCCGCCTTTCGAAGGAGTTTGACGCAATATTCGGCGAGGGCAGAGATGTTGAGATGTTTTCCGCCCCGGGAAGAACGGAAGTGGGAGGCAACCACACAGACCATAACCACGGCAAGGTGCTCGCCGCGGGCGTTGACCTTGACGCGATTGCCGTTGCTTCAAAGAATGACGAAGGAATAGTGCGCATTAAGAGCGAGGGCTACGATATGGACGTTGCCTCGCTTGACGAGCTCTACCCCAAGGACGACGAAACAGGTCACTCCCCTGCTCTTGTAAGAGGCGTCTGCGCCGCTTTCAAGGAGAGAGGCTACAATGTGGGCGGTTTTGACGCCGCAACCACATCAAACGTGCTTTCGGGCTCGGGTCTTTCGTCATCTGCCGCTTTTGAGGTGCTTGTGGGCACAATGCTCAACTACCTTTATAACGACGGCAAGGTTGACGCTGTTGAGATAGCGCAGATTTCGCAGTACGCGGAAAACGTTTTCTTCGGCAAGCCCTGCGGACTGATGGATCAGACGGCGTGCTCGGTGGGCGGCTTTGTAAAGATTGATTTCAAGGACCCCGCCTCGCCCGTTATTGACAAGATTGATTTTGACTTTGCCTCCTGCGGTCACTCGCTTTGCATAATTGACTCGGGCGCGGACCACGCGGACCTCACGGACGACTATGCCGCTGTAAGGGGCGAAATGGAAAGCGCGGCAAAAGTTTTCGGTAAAACCGTGCTCAGAGATGTTGACAGAGATGAGTTTGAGGCATCCATCTCAAAGGTGCGCGAAGCCGTAAACGACAGGGCCGTGCTCAGAGCAAAACATTTCTTCAACGAAAATGACCGCGTTGACGCGGAGGTTGCCGCACTCGAAAAGGGCGATTTTGAGGCATTCAAGGCGCTTGTTATTGACAGCGGTTTCTCATCATATATGTACAACCAGAATGTTTTCACCTGCAAGTATCCCACCTCTCAGGCGGTTTCCGTAGCGCTCGCGATGTGCCACGATTTACTCAAGGGCAAAGGCGCGTGGAGAGTGCACGGAGGCGGTTTTGCGGGCACAATTCAGGCCTTTGTTCCCAATGACATACTTCCGGAATTCAAGGCGGCAATCTGCAGCGTATTCGGCGAAAGCTCCTGCTACGTGCTCAATATAAGGCCCGTTGGCGGAGTGAGAATTATAGGTGAATAATATGGATTTCACACAGGTTAAAGCATTGCTTGAAAACCTCTGCTCAAAGGGCGGAGTATCGGGCTGTGAAAATGATGCGGCGGATGAGGCGGCAAAACTCCTCGGCGAGTTTATGCCGGTCACACGCGACGCGCTGGGCAATGTTATCGGCAAAAAGGGCACCGGTGACGGAATTATCCTTGATGCTCACATAGACCGCATAGGCCTCGTTGTAACAGCAGTTAAGGAAGGCGGTTTCCTTAAAGTGGCTAAAGCGGGCGGCTCGGATATAAGAGTGCTCACGGGCGCTAAGGTCACGGTGCACGGCAAAGAGGATATATTCGGCATCATCACCTCAACTCCCCCTCACCTCGCGAAAGATAAAGACGATAAGAAAGCCCCGTCATTTGACGAGATATCAATAGACACAGGTCTCTCACGTGAGGAGGCCGAAAAGCTTGTTTCACCGGGCGACAGAGTCACCGTGCGGGGCAGTTTCCTTAATCTTATCGGCAGCCGTATCGCCTCCCCCTGTGTTGATGACAGGGCGGGTGTTGCGGCGATTCTCAGATGCCTTCAGCTTCTTGAGGGCAAGGAGACCTGCCCGCTTGAGGTTATGTTCAGCGCGCAGGAGGAAACAGGCGGCAGCGGCGCGATGACAGGCGCGTTCAACTTTGAATCGGGCCGCGCAATCGGCGTTGACGTCACCTTCGCGACTGCTCCCGGCGTAAGTGAAGAAAAATACGGCTCGCTCGGCGACGGCGCCCTTGTGGGATATGCCCCCTCTCTCGATTATGAGATGAGCGGAGAGCTTATGTCAATTGCCGAAAGCAAAGGCATAAAGGCAAAGCCCGAGGTTATGGGCGGCAGAACCGGCACCAACTGCGACGAAATACAGACAGCAAGAGGCGGCATAAAAACCGCCCTGCTCTCAATTCCCATCAGAAATATGCACACCTGCGTTGAGGTCTGCGACCTCGCGGATATCGAGGCGGTCGCCTCACTTATGGCGGAATATGTGATTGAAAGGAGTAAAGAGAATGCTTGAAATGATTAAAACTCTTTGCTCTCTCAGCGGTATTTCCGGCAGAGAAGACGAAGTAAGAAAATATATAATCTCAAAAATCGAAGGTTTCTGTGAATATAAAATCGACAATCTCGGCAATATAATCGCTTATAAAAAAGGCAAAAATCCCGCGAAAAACAAGGTGCTTATAGACGCTCATATGGATGAGGTCGGCTTTATCGTTACGGGCGTTGACAGGAGCGGGCTTGTGAAATTCGCGAATGTAGGCGGAGTTGACACAAAAGTGTTTCTCGGCAGAAGTGTCACCATAGGCAAAAACCGCATTCTCGGCGTTTTCGGAATAAAGCCGATTCATCTGATTGACAAAGACAAGGAGGACGTTATCCCCTCCTCAGATGAGCTTTATATAGATATCGGCGCTTCCTCACGCAAAGAAGCCCTTGAAGCGGTCTCACCCGGCGATGATATCTGCTTTGAAAAAGATTTCATTGAATTCGGTGACGGATTCATCTGCTCAAAGGCCATTGACGACAGAGCAGGATGCGCGATAATGATAGACCTCATCCGCTCTGAGCTCGAATATGACTGTGTTTTCTCATTCAGCGTGCAGGAGGAAATCGGCACAAGAGGCGCCGCGGCAAGCGCTTTCACAGCCGCACCCGATTACGCGATAGTTGTTGAAACCACCACAGCGGCGGACATCTGCGGCACGCAGGACGAAGACAGAGTGTGTGTATGCGGCGAAGGCGGCGCGGTATCGTTCATGGACAGGTCAACGGTATATAACCCCGACCTGTACAGGAGAGCGCTCGAAATCGCCCGTGAAAAAGGCATAAAAGCGCAGACCAAGACGAGAGTCGCGGGCGGTAATGACGCGGGCGCAATTCACAAAAGCAGAGGCGGAGTAAAGGTTGTGACCGTTTCGGTGCCTACAAGATATCTCCACTCCCCCGGCTGTGTCTGCAAATATGAGGATATAATAAGCAGCAGGGAACTTATAAAAGCTCTTGCGGAAGATATGGCGCAATGCTGAAACTCTGTGAGAATATCGGCGAGCTTTCCTTTCTGCCTGCCGACCCCTTTTGCGCGAGAATAAGCGCCTACGCTCTCACCTACGGGTTTTCAAACGAATACGCGCGATTTTACATACAGGATGAAAACGCGGCGCTCTCCCTCGCGGACGGCACGGTTACGCTTTGGTGCACCGGAAGCACGGATTATGACGAAATCAAAGCCTTTCTCCCCTTTCTCGGGTGCAGAAGCATAATCGCGAGTGAGGAATCGTTCGGAAAACTCGGCATCAAGCCGGAAAAAACATCATATATTGTAAGATATGAAGGTGCGTTACCTGTAAAGCCATTCGCCTTTACAGACGAATTTGAAGGCAGAGAAACATATGACCTGCTTACCCGCTGCGGTTTTGATATGGGAACATACCGGAACTTCATCGAAAGCATAGGAATACGGCTTAATAAAAAGACCGCCTCGTTCGGCGGAATAAAAAACGGAGATCTTCAGGCGTGCGCCTTCCGCCTTTTCGAGGGCGAAAAGAGCGTTTTGCTCGGCGCAGTGGCAACCGCCCCGGAGCACAGGGGCAAAGGCCTCGCGTCAGCGCTCGTCCCTTATATAACAAGCAATCGCAAGGATTCTTTTCTTTTCTGCAGGAATGACAGCCTGCTCGATTTCTATAAAAAATGCGGCTTTTCTCTTTGGGGAAGATGGGCCGAAAATGACGGGGTGATATTTTGAACGGTATTTATCTACTCATAGTTCTCACGGCGGTATTCGCCGCGGCGTGTATTATCCTCAGACGCAATAATAAATCCTTTGAAGGTATGATCTGCAAGTTCATGGCCTCCTTCGGATTCATTTCAATCAGCGTAATAGGCAATTACATTGACAGTAACAATGTAAAGTATTTCAGCTTGATATGCATTGCGCTGATGTTCGGCTTCTGCGGCGACGTTTTCCTCGGCATAAAGGAGATTGCGCCGACTTTCAAGAAAAAACTGGTGCCCATCGGAACAGGTTATTTCCTCATAGGCCACGTTTTTCAGATGCTTGCTTTCATCTCCCTCTACGGAATGAAATGGTTAACGCTCATTTGCTTCGGCGGCGGCATTCTGCTCGCGTTTATCATTATAAAGGCAGCAAAAATGCAGCTTAAAGGTGCTTTTGCAGTGCTATTATGCGTGTATTACGGAATGCTTATATGGAAGGTCGGCTTCGCTGCGGCGCTTGTAATGCAGGAGGCAATTGCGGCTAATATTATGGCGCTTGTCGGCGCCTGCCTCTTCCTTATCAGCGACACATGCCTCGGATTCCTATACTTCACACCGATTAAAAAGAAGAATCTGTTTGTTACTGCAGAGCTGTCAACTTATTATCCGGCGCAGATACTGCTTGCCATGAGTGTAGCATTCAGATAAACATTCTCAGCTTTAAGATAATAAAACACAAAAACAAAGGGCTCGCAGTTACAATCAACTGCAAGCCCTTAAATTATACATTTTTTTAACAGCCTGTTACTTTACAATGTATTTGAACGAATAAAAGCTGCCTTCTTCTATGGTAATCTTGGTTATATCCTTCTTGGTGTATTTGCCGTTGATATAGCATTCCCATTCGCCGCCGGCAAGGTCCGCATACTTGTTGATAACTATCTTGCCCGAATCATCTCTGTGCGCGAGAGCCTTTTCGCTCAGGGCCTCTTCGAGATTGACGGTATTGCAGTAAATTTCATAGGAGCACGCGATTTTATCTGAGCCGTCAGCCTGCTTCTCAATTGGGTCAACCACCTCATAGATAAAATGAATGGTTGATTTTTCTATGTTGCCGTATTTTGTACGGAGCCTGGTAGCATCCTCGGTGACAACAACGTTTGTGTTTCCGCTGTCAGCAGAACCGCTCTTGTTTATCCTTCCGACGCAGCCGCTGAAAAGACCGGCAACGCACACGGCAATCAATATAAGCGAAATAATCTTTTTCATAATAAAAACCTCTTTGATTGATTTGCTATATAATACCATATTTTATTTCTTAATTCAAGATATTATTTGAAAACAAAATTTGAGCGCGCAGGCTGGTTTTTTGCCTTCCGCGTTTATGCTTAAGAAAACGGCGCCTCCCGTGGGAGGCGCCGCAATTGGTTTATGGTGTATCAGTCATCAAGGATGTGTGTGCCGTTCTGAGAGATTTCACCGGTGATATCACCGTAGGTCTCATATCTGTAGTGAGCCTTGATGATATTAACGTCGGTTGAATCGATTGTACCGGAGTTATCAACGTCAGCCGCAACCTGAATATAAGGATCAAGTGAAGCAGCGTTCTGCTGTGCAAGTACGGAGTCAACCACAACCTTGTCGTTACCGTCGATACGTGTATCACCGTTGATATCACCCTTGATTACACAATAGTATGTTACGTAGGTAAGGCCGCCGACTTTACCCATAATATATGCGCCTGTGCCGTTACCTCTGCCTGAAGGCTGCCATTCGATAGTGTTACCGAGTGTCTCGGAAAGGGTGTAACCGGTGGGAACAAATGTTCCTTCGTCGAGCATGCTCTTTTCAAGGCCTGAACCTTCAGCGAAACCGATGAGAACACCAATCTTTGTGATATCATTTTCATCGGGTTCATGGTAAACAATCTTGGAAACATCGCCATCATACTGGGTGCTGATAAGGACGTCGGGAATACTGCCCCCATAGAAGTCGAGTGCGGCGATAACTGCGCTGAGGTTGTCTCTCTCATCATCAACAATCTGCTGATAGTCTGAGTCGTAGGTAAGAGCAAACTCATCATAGAGTGCCTGTGCCTGTTCAACAGCGTCTCTCAGGTTGAGAAGTGTGGTCTCGGTGTAGCCGCAGTCGGTGTTCTTTGCATGGCCGTTTGCGTCAAGACCGATTTCACTGTTAAGGATTGTGTTGGCCTGTTCGATGAAGCCAAGGAGCTCTTCCCAATCCGCCGTGCCGGAGAACTCTGAAAGCTGGTTGTAGAACTTCATAACATGTCTGTATGCTTCGGAAATAAGTGACTGAGTTACATCATGTCCGCCGCCGTTTATGTAGTTCTTCAGGCATTCAGCATAGTCATAAGCCATCTGGAACGGTGTGAAGCTGTTCTTGGAGTATGCACTCTCAAGGTTACCTGTGGTAAGATTGTATTTCTTGTTTCTGCCGTTTGTCTCGCCTGCGGGATAATAAGCATCTCTTGTATACTTAAGAGCCCACTCAAGAGCGTTAAGCTTGAAGCTTGTGGAAATCTGGTTTTCTGCTATTGCAGCTCTCCAGGAAATCTCATCATAGTGCTCTTTAACACCGTTATCAAACTCTTTAATGCTCTTTGCGAAAGCAATGTAGCTCTCATGAAGGTCGTTCTGAGCTTCCTGAAGATCGCCGTCTGCATTGAGGTTATAATCGGTGATAGGAGTGAAGCTGAGGCCGGAGCCTGCGATGTTACCGAAGTTTGAGTAACCGCCGTTTGAACCGCCGAAGAGCTTGAACGCTTTTCTGGTGATGGTCTCTTCGCCGTCATAGCTGAGGCCGAGAGCGGTACACTTGGTAGTGATTGTGCTCTTCTCAGTAGCGGTGAGGTCTGCCCACTGCTTGGAGCCGCTGTTGTAGTCGCCGTTAGCATCCTTGGTGATATCGAATGCGATGCTGCCGAGGGCAAGTCTGACAACCGCTTCTTTCTCACCGTTTGAGAGCTCTATATCGTGGTTGGTTGTCTGACCTTCGTCATCGGTTACAACTTCGTTTGAGTAATCTATAGCTGCCTGAACAATCGGGCTGGAGTTTGCATAGTTATAGGCATAACTTTCATTAGTAACCCAGTTCTTGTTCGTTGCGTTGCCGGTGGTGGCTGCAAACGGATAAGGCGTCTTCTTATCGGGCTGATTCGGATAGCCCTCTGTAACATTATTGTCACTGTCTTTGTCGATAACGCCGTTATCGTCCTTATCGTAAAGGTTGTTCTTGAAGAGCTGGAGATTTACGAGGTACATCAGCCATGAGCCGTATGCGCCGCAAAGGGTCTGAATATACTCGTCATATTCGCCTATGAATTCCTGTGCATCCTCCACAGCGTTGTTACGCCTGTTGAGGTAGCAGATCTTGTTGGTGGTGTAGTCGTCTCTGTCGATAAGGACGTAGGTTGAGCCGTATGCACCGGCAGAATATGCAACAGTACCTCTGCTCCCGCTTCTTGTGGTGGGAACTGCTCTGTTGAAGTTGGTGTAGTTATAGATGGTCTCTGTAACGGTTGTGCCGTCCGGGCCGTAAACGTAGCTCTTGTTAAGAGTCGCTGTGCCGCTCTTATAGTCCATCTTCTGAAGAACTCTGTATGTGGTCTTGCCGTCAACTCTCTTGGAGGCAACATAGCACTCTGTGCCGGCGACCGCATGACCGAGGTCTTCTTCGCTCTTGAAGTATTCGCTTGCGTACTCCGCAGCAGCGTTGGCATAGCTTGCTCTGTCATAGGAAGCGGGGAAGTCAACATAGTAAACAACGCCGCCGCCTGCACCGACCGCCTGGCCGCTGAACTCACTCAGACCGATTGCCTTCGCAACGGTATCCGCCTTAGCGGATGAGGGATAGTTAACTCTCTGGTTGAAGAGAATTGTATTGGTGTCTTCGGAATACGAAGCAGCGTATTCTTTGAGCTCGTCAACAGTGATTGCGTCACTGTTGGAAATATACTGAACCTCCTGCGATGCACCGAGCTCCTTGTAGCTGACCGCCTTGGTGGTGTCAAGTACCAGACCGGCTATGATGGGAAGCGCTGTTGAGAGAAGCGGAAGACCATAGCGGTTGAGGTAGAACAGGAAGGTGGTAAGGAATGTCTTGAGAGTTGAATTGTTTGCTATGAAGCTCTCAAGATTTGCAAGGCTTGTTGCTGTGCTGAATACGCTTCTGTTGTTTGACTCTGCGCAGGTGGGAAGCACCGCGTTGCCGCCGAGCAGTGCGCCGAGGATACGGTCAAGAAGGTTGATGATAACCTTGACAACACTGTTCTTTTCAAGCTCGCCGTCGGGGTTGGTCTGAAGCAGTGATACGATCTGCTGAAGGTTCATATCAATCAGGCTGTCGCCGAGCCAGTAGTTGAATATTGCGCTCGAGCCGCCGTTGCCAACCCATTTGGGAAGCCAGCTCATGGGGATAAGCTGGAAGAGAGTATTATCGATAAGAGGATAAATAATAGCTCTTACAGATTCTGCGGGAGTGGTGTTGACAACATAGGAGCCTTTGTCAACGCTTGTATGGATATCGTTAAACGCGGCGATGAATGAGTTCATTCTATCCTGCCATGTACCCTTGATGGAAGCGCCCTGCCAGGAGGTAAGGTTTTTGAATGTGCCTGTTGAGCTGTCATAGTTACCGGTAAACAGAGGCATATACTTCTTGGCGCCCCAGAGAAGGAACTCTGCAAGGAAGCTCTCGAAGTTGGTATCGGTTTCGGGAACGAAGCCGAGAGTCGGGCCCATGCTGAACGCGCCGTTAAGGAAGAATGCGCCGAGTGAAGCGCCGATATCGGCAGCAGCTCTGGGAACAGTAACGGGCTGATTGTTGTTAACGCCGCTGACAACGAAGGACTCGGTGTATGCAAGCGGAGTAACAGCCTCTGAAGTGCCCTTGGGTGTGTAGGATTCATTAAGCTCAACTTCATAGTGATATGCGTCAAGTCTGTCGAAGTAGTTGTTCTCGGGAAGGTATGCCGCAGCGAGTGAGGCAAGGCCGTATGCGCCGACTTCTGCGATGGTGTCTGCCCATTCGGGGAAGTAGCAACCATCTATAACGTAATTAAGAACAACCTTAAGTATATCTGCCCAAACAGTTGATTCGGGAAGAATATAAGCTTCTCTGATGAATGTGGGATTGCGATAGTCGCTTCTTGACGGGTCGGTAGTGTTAACCGCCTGGTTGTTTGTTACGTACTCATAGTAAGTATCGTCATCGGGATCGGGAAGATAAATCTCTTCGCCCTCATAAGTGGTGTAGATAGCGCCGAGGACTTCGTCAACCTTCTTTGCGGTGAGCTCATCAACGGAGTGGATGAGACCTGCGGGATACTCGATACCAAGGAGAGGAACGAGTGAAGGAAGAAGACGGAGAACGTCTCTGAGAAGCTGAACGAAGTTGTCGGTGAGTCTGATGCCTGTGTAGTTCACTTCAACGAAGGTTCTGAGACCGCCGCCGGTGAAGAACCAGTCAAGGAGCTCACGGATTCTGGGAACGGGATAGTTCTGCGCAGAATTGGAGTAGTTGATTGCGGGGGCGCCGTTTGCAACGCAAAGGCCCTCAATAATGCCGAGGATGAGTGAGAACATCATATCGGTCATTATTGATGCATCGCCGAGACCGTCGGAATCATCAATGCCGAGAAGATCTATAAGAAGATCATAAAGCTTATCCGAAACGAAACCGCTCAGAAGTGCGTTGAGAGCGTTGTTAACAAGCTGATAGAAGTTCATCTTGTAGGTCTGCACACCGTTGCCGCGGTCTGCCTGGATGTTTCTGTCATCAACATATGCTTTACCGGGCTGATTATCGATTGCGGGAAGGAAAGCCTCAAAGCCGGAGCCGAGGATGGACTTGCCGCCGTCGGATGCAGAATCGCCTGTGCCGGAGATAAGAAGCCAGTTAACCAGCTGCTGAATGCCGGTGTCAATAGTCCAGCCGGAGGGGGCTGCCTCTGCATCGGAATTCCAGAGCTTGGTATAGAGCAGATCCTTAAGGGCACCGCCGAGGTTGTTAAGGAAGGGAGCGATGGTGCCGGGGAGAGCGTCCTTTATGTTGTAAACATTGATACCTGCCGCTTTAATCTGAAGGTTGAGGTCGCCCTGAGGAATATGAGCGAGCACGGTATTTCTGTTATCGGAGAGGAACCAAAGAAGTCTTGAAACCATCTCGATATCGGTAACGCCGTTTGAAGCCATACCGTGATCGGGAACAGTAAGACGGTTGGGAACACCGCGGCAGGGTCTGGAGTCACTGTTCTGATTGCCGAGAGCATCAAGAACAAGGTCCTCAAGATGACCGAAATCCGGGCTCACGATTTTTGCTAAGTTGACGATGGTACTTTTCAAGCCGACATTTTCTGCACAAGAACCGGCATCCGAGCCCATCTTAACCGTTCTGCCGAGGTTATAGAGGGTCCAGAACAGCTCGTCAATATTGCGGATGTAAACTTTCAGGGTACCGAGTATGCTCAGTTCCTGCTGGAAGTTGATGTTTGCTTTGTAGAGCAAATCATCAAGCAGGTCAAGCAGCCAGCAAGCGCCCTGCTCGGCGTTGAACTCAATCTTCTGAACGCCGTTGAAGTACTTGGTGGGGTTGGATTTAACCTCTGTGTAGTCACTCAGCGCGGTTTTCGCAACACCGGTGGTTGTGAAAACGGTGATAACCATCACAAGGGCAAGAACCAACGCAAGAATTCTTTTTGCCTTTGTCATAATATACACCTCCGTAAAGGATTGGCGGGCCNNAACCGTAAAGGATTGGCGGCCTGCACGGCCGCTATTGGTTTACAATCTCATTTATAAAAGGGGGTTGTTGCGCGAGGCATATAGATTTTTGAACGTTAAGTAAATATTTTGTGAACAAATTGTGAACGCCATTGTTTTTTGTGCACCCCTCACAAACGTCCCTTTTCTTGCTTGGTCAATATTAACAAGCGCTTTTTGAAAGCGTGCGTTTTTTATCGTATAGTAATCCGCATTGATGTAATGATAAAACCGGAGGAATAATTACTTTTTTCACGCGGATTTTTACACATTTTCAGGGCTTACCGAAACAAAAAACCGCCCGGAAAACCGGGCGGAAACTGCTTAATTTTCTAATTCTTATTTTCTGAATTATTATTATTCAACTATAGTGCTGTAATCGGAAGAGCGGCGCGAGAAGAGGGTGTAGTAGTAATCGTAATCAAGGTCAACTGCTCCACTGTCCTTATAAACAAGGCATCTGAGCTTATCGTCGGAATCGATGAGCTTATCGGAACCGATGTCGCCGTCTTTCTTCGCTAATTCGTAATTCGTATTTGAAGTATAATATTTGTAAGTAACAAGTGATTCACGCTTATTCTTTTTAAAATTGTAAACAAAGTAATCCGTATGCTCTCCGACAATCTGCTTCACGACAAGCTTTTCACCTTTAACGGATTTACCTATCTCTTCCTCAAGCTTCGCTTTATCATCTTCAATTTTTGACTCCTGCTCGGAAAGCGCCTCGCTCTCCTTTCTGTTTTGCTCGGAAACGGCCTTTTCGTATTTCTCTGTGTCTAAATAGACTTTTTTCTGGCAGCCCGCAAAAACAGTAACTGCAATAATAACCGAAAATACGGCGGCAATCGCTTTTTTCACGCTGATTCACCTTCCTTGAAAATTAAGGCCTCGCCTTTTGCGATTAACATCCGGGCTCCGCCCCGCTTTGAATAAAAAAACATTGCCAATGAATCATATTCTGAAGCGTTTATGATTCATTTATATATTGATATTGCCACAGATTTGCAAAAATGTCAATAAAACAATAATCAATAAATTGTAAACTTTGGGCGGGAAAAACACGCAACGCTTCAAATCAAACATCTCAATTATTTATAATGTATACTGAATTTAAAGCAGGACAAGACCGAAAAAACAGATAATATACACAAAAACTCTTGCAATTCACAAGCCCGGGTATTATAATATTATATTATATTTTATACCTATTCTATTGTATTCTGTTAGCATGGGAGGAGATCTTTTGAACGCATTACAAATCGGAAGCTTTTTCGGGCAAATTGATTTTCTTCAGTATGCCGAATTTATGATACGCATACTTGCGGCATGCGTATGCGGAGCCGCAATAGGCTACGAAAGAAGCCGCCGCTCAAAAAGCGCAGGTCTGCGCACTCATATCATCGTTTGCTGTGCCGCAGCACTGATGATGATAGTTTCAAAATACGGTTTTGCCGACCTCGCGATTACAGGCATAAATGCAGACGGCACGAAGGGCGCGGATCCCGGGCGTATAGCAGCTCAGGTTATAAGCGGTATAAGCTTCCTGGGCGCGGGTATCATAGTAAAGCACGGCAGCACCGTCAAAGGGCTGACAACAGCAGCAGGCATCTGGGCAACAGCGGGAATAGGTCTTGCAATCGGCGCCGGAATGTATTTCATCGGCCTGTTTTCGATGGTTACAATCTCTATAATTCAGTTTGTTATGCACCGCATCAGATTCGGAAATGAGAGCTGGGTTGAAACCGCGGTGGATTTCAATGTTAAAAAAGACGAGAACTTTAATAAGGAATTCTTTGACCGGGTGGCCAGATGGAAGGCGCACATTGATGAAATTGAAATCACCGATGATGTTGACAACACGATGCATTATAAAGCGCTCATAAAAATCTCTGCAGATATTCAGACAGAGGAAGTTATATTCTACCTGAGCAATGATGAACGAATCACAAGGTTCAGCGTGATTCCGGATATTCCCGGCTGAAACTGTAAAACAATAACTAATCCCCGTACCGAACGGTACGGGGATTTTTTAACCGGTAAACTTCAGTCTCTGCCTCCGATTTCCTTACGGAAGATACTCTGCCGTAAGGGATGGCAGGTCTTTATTGAATCACTGATTTTTCTTTGCTCTCAGTCTCTGGAAGGCCTTAACGATTTCAACAATCGGGATAATCGAGAACGCAAGACCGAGGGAGATAAGATATGCTTTTGTGCTGAGCTGTGCGAAGCCGAAAAGGTTTGCAAAGAACGGAACTTCAATAACAGCCGTGGTCAGCGCGAGCGAGAGAATCATTGCGAGGTAAAGAGGAACATTGTGGCTCTTCTTTGCCATCATGCCGAATACCGAAGCGCGCTGAGAACGCATATTGAACGAGTGGAAAATCTCGCACATTGACATTGTAAAGAACGCCATTGTCATGCCCTCTTCGCAATTCTGGATACCTGTAAACTGCCAATGTTTGGCCTCAAGAAATTCACCTATGTAGAAGGAAAGAACGGTAAGCACCGTAACAATTATTCCCTGATAAAGGCAGTCAATACCGAGGCCGCCCGAGAAAATGCCATCACTCTTGCTTCTGGGCTTTCTCTTCATAATATCCGCCTCGGGTCTTTCAAGGCCGAGAGCGAGAGCGGGAAGGCAGTCCGTAACAAGGTTAATGAAAAGAAGGTGTGTGGCGGAGAGAATGTTGAAATTCATAATCGAGGCGAAGAATATCGAAAGCACCTCGGAAAGGTTGGAGCCGAGCAGGAACTGAATTGCCTTGCGGATATTGTCATATATTCTTCTGCCCTCTCCCACTGCCGAAACGATAGTGGCAAAGTTATCATCGGCAAGCACCATATCGGCAACATTCTTCGTTACATCCGTACCGGTGATACCCATACCGACGCCGATATCTGCCGACTTGATGGACGGAGCGTCATTAACGCCGTCGCCTGTCATGGCGGTGACAAAGCCCTTGCTCTGCCACGCGTTGACTATTCTTGTTTTATGCTCAGGCTGAACACGGGCGTAAACGTGAATCTTGTCAACCATCTCGATAAACTCTTCATCGCTGTATTTGTCAAGTTCCGCGCCCATCATCGCCTTGTCGTCACCGGTGAGAATGCCAAGCTCTTTTGCAATCGCGGTGGCGGTGTTGATATGGTCGCCCGTAATCATAATGGGTGTTATACCTGCTTCGCGGCACTCCTGAATAGCCGCCTTAACCTCGGGTCTGACCGGGTCAATCATACCGGTAAGGCCGATGAAAACAAGATCGTTTTCGCACTTTTCGGGGGTATATTCCTCGAGCTCGGACGGATAAATCTTATATGCGCAGGCAAAAACACGCAGTGCCTTATTGCCCATTCTCGCATTTTCATCCATAATCTCTTTTCTGTGCGCGTCGGTTATGGCAACAGCTTCACCGTCTTTGAAAATGTAGCTGCACTTTTTGAGCACTTCGTCGGGCGCGCCCTTTGTGTACTGGGTAACCTTGCCGTCGCATATGTGAATGGTGCTCATCATCTTTCTGCCTGAGTCAAACGGAATCTCGCCGACTCTGGGATTTTCACGCACAAGGTCATCCTTTTTAAGTCCAAGCAATGCCGCGTAATTAATCAGAGCTATCTCGTCCGGCTCGCCGGTCTGCGAGCCGTCCTCATTTATCTCCGCATTTGTGCAAAGCGCCATAGCCGTGGCAAGTTTCTTCTCGTCCTGCGCGTAGTGGTCAACAACCGTCATGACATTCTGGGTGAGCGTGCCGGTTTTGTCGGAGCAGATAATCTGCGTACATCCGAGCGTTTCAACCGCCGTCATCTTACGTATGATGGCGTTTCGCTTGGACATATTTGTAACGCCTATGGCGAGCACGATTGTCATAACCGCGACAAGGCCCTCGGGAATGGCGGCAACAGCAAGCGCAATTGCGGTAATAAAGCTGCTGAGCGCAAGATCGAGGAAAGGCGGCTTTGCGTCTACCATAAAATATTTTGTAATAATATCAAACGCAAAAATGAACACGCAAACGCCGATAACAATCTTGGTTAAAATTTTGGAGAGCTGTTCGAGCTTGAGCTCAAGAGGTGTCTTGCCGTCCTCGGCAAGCGAAATCGCATTGGCAATCTTGCCCATCTCGGTGTCCATACCGGTTGCTGTGACAACTGCTTTGCCTCTTCCGAAAACAAGAGTTGAACCGGCGTAAGCCATATTCTTGCGGTCGCCGAGAGTTATATCTTCCGAGCCGTCAAGCATCAGCATTTTGGTAAGCTTGTTTACGGGAACGGATTCGCCCGTAAGTGCCGCCTCTTCGATTTTCATACTGTTGCACTCAATAATACGGCAGTCTGCGGGGATTGAATCACCCGCGTCAAGAGCGATTATATCGCCCACAACAAGGTCTTCGCTTTTAATCTGGACAAGTTTTCCGTCTCTTATCGTTTTTGTCATTGAGGCGGACATTTCCTGGAGAGCTTCAATCGCTTTTTCCGCCTTACTTTCCTGGATAACGCCGAGCACGGCATTAACAATAACGACGAAAAGAATAATCAATGTGTCAGTGGGCACGGAAAATCTGAAGGAACCGCCCTCAAACATATCAGTCACTGCGTTTACGGCAGCGGCAACAAGCAGGATAATAATCATTGGGTCTTTCATCTGGCTGAAAAACCTTTTGATAAGAGATTCCTTCTCTGCCTCTTTAAGCTTGTTTTTGCCGTAAAGACCGATTCGCTTTTCGGCTTCTTCGGAGGTCAGACCGTTTTCGTCGGTTTTAAGATCGTCGAGAACGGTTTTTACATCTTCAAGATAGTACTTCATCAGCATCTCTCCTTAATTTAAAAAGACCTCTGACATAGCGCAATTTGCTATGTCAAAGGTCTTGCTAACATAATTAATATGCACCGGTAGCCAGCCATAAAAGGCGGTTGTTGACTAAGGGTTTTAAAGCTACTCCCCTCTAACGAGGTTATTCAGTTTAGTCTATTTTACATTAAAATAAATATAAAGTCAATATTTTTCTGTTTACACGCCGCCGCATTTTGTGGTAGTATAAAAACTGAACGGAGGGATAAGATGAAAAAATTCAGAAAGATTCTGTGCGTAACACTGGTGTTTACGCTTATATTCGGCTGCACGGGAGCTCTTTCGGCAAGCTCCGCGAGCGGAAGCGCGGTTATCGACGTTAAAGGCGGCGAGCCGTACACCCCGATAAGCAACAACCTTTTCGGCATATTTTTTGAGGACATCAACTTTGCGGCGGACGGCGGCCTGAGCGCAAACCTTATCAGGAACAATTCCTTTGAGCAGAAGCTCGCCTGGGCGCCGGATTATGACTGCCGCATGACGGGCTGGGAAGTCATCTCGGGCGAGGGATATCTTATAACCGATGACCCGATGAATGACAAAAACCCGAATTATTATCACGCCGCGACGGCGGGCACCGTTGCAAACTACGGTTACCCCGACAAAGATGAGACCTACGGCATACTGCTGAAAAAAGGCGAAACATATGATCTCAGCTTTTATGTAAGAGGCACCGGCAAAGCGGGCATAAGCTTCAAGGATGTCGAGGGTAACAGCGTTTTTTCGAAAGAATATGATTTCAGTTCACCAGGTGAATTCACAAAGATAAGCGATTCATTCAGCCCCCGGGCAAAGGCGTACACGCGCCTTGAAATTACGCTGCCCGAAGGAGCAGACACCGATTTTTACAATCTTATCTCTCAAAAGAGCTTCGGCTACGGCGACAGCACCTGGAAATATTCCTGCCTCAGGGCGGACCTTGTGCAGGCGCTTAAAAACCTCAATCCCTCATTTATGAGATTCCCCGGCGGATGTCTCGCGGAAGGCGCATATGACTGGGAATACGCCTACAACTGGAAAACGACCATAGGCGAGCCCGAGCAGAGAAAACAGATACCGAATATCTGGGGCTATAATCAGAGCCTTGCGATAGGGTTCTATGAATACTTCTGCCTGTGCGATTACCTTGACGCAGAGCCCCTGCCCGTGGTGCACGCCGGCCTTATGTGCCAAGGAAGAGGCGACTGGGCCCTTGACACGGAGTCGGATGAATTTGCTCAGCACATTCAGGATATACTCGACCTCATAGAATACGCAAACGGCGACACCTCAACAGAATGGGGCGCCGTGAGGGCGGAAAACGGACATCCCGAGCCCTTCAACCTGAAATATCTTGCCGTGGGCAATGAAAACTGGATGGAGAACTACTGGGAGAGATTCGACATCATCTATAATGTCCTGAAGCGCGAACATCCCGAAATCACCGTTATCTCCTCGGCAGGCGCCTGGGCAGACGGCAAAGAGTGGGAGTACGCCTGGGATCAGATAGATGAAAAATACACTGATACAATCGTTGACGAACACTACTACGTGCCCTACTGGTGGCCCTACGCGAACTACGAAAAATACGACGCCTATGACAGAAACAGTGCAAAAGTTTTTGTAGGCGAATACGCCGTGCACAGGGAAGGCGGAAACCAGATAACAAAGAACAACCTCAAGGTTTCAATTGAGGAGGCGCTTCACTGCACCTCGCTTGTGAGAAACGGCGACATAGTTGAAATGGCGTGTTACGCTCCCCTCTTCGCGAGGGACGGTTACACGCAGTGGGCACCGAACCTTATCTGGTATAATTCCGATGAAGTTGTATTAACGCCGAGCTATTATGTTCAGCAACTCTTTATGAACAACACCGGCACAGCTAAAGTCAACAGCACGCTTTCAGGCAACTGCGAGGAGCTTTATCACGTTGTGAGCGTCGATGAAAAAAACAAAAACATTTATGTGGCAGTGGTAAACACCTCGTCCGACACGAAAACGGTTAATATAAACCTTGACGGCTTCGGTGACATTGACACCGCGGGCGAAGTGAGATATGTGGGCAGCGGTCTTTATAATGTGGCAAATAATTTCGGCACGCTTAACAGCTTCATAAAACCCGAATATCAGAAATTCGTGACAGCAGGAAGCACCGTTACGAGGTCCGTGGGTCCGTATTCGCTTAATATGATATGCCTCAGTTACGGCGGGGCAAACACGTATGCCTCAATAACAAGCGACACGGGATATAACCCCGGCTCACTTATAAGAACATTCTTCTACGATATTCTCGCAAAACTTGTGGTGTGGTTTACGAAAACAGATTTTTACCACAGCATTGAAGACATAATCAAAAAAGCCATTTCACCGAATTGACTGCCGCACGTTAACACGCCGGCAGAATAACCCAAACATTCCGGGGAGGAATTACCGTGAAAAAAGCACTCGCAAAAATACCGGCTTCGGTCATAATCCTTGTTTCACTGGCAATTGTGCTGCTGCTTTTTGCCGCTTACATAAAAGCGGTCAACAAGGCGGATAATCCCTCCTTCCCCGAAGTCACGGTGATAACAGACGGCAACACTTCCGCAGACAATGACGGCAAAATGATATTCGCGGTCGGCAAACCTGTGACGGCAAAGCCCGCCCGGGATGATTTCAGCGGAGTTACCTCGCCCGGCTTCATCCTTCGCAGAACGGTTGAGATGTATCAGTATACAACCGACGGGCAGTCTGTTTACACGGAATTCCGCGACAAGCAGATAAGCAACATCCGCGGAAGCGGCGCCGAATACGACAACCCCGTTTTCCCCGAGAATCTGACAAACGCATATTTCTTCGGCGAGGCTACCCTCGGCGGCAACCTTAAGCTGAGCGAAAGCACGCTTTACACAATAGCCGAAGCATACTGCGAATTCAGAGATTTCAGTGAATATAAAAAATTTGATAACAGCCTCGGCATTAAACCGGGCAACGGTTCTTATTATATCGGAAAAGACCCCGAAAATCCCGAGATAGGCGATGTAAGGATAACTTACAGTTACCTGCCCTCGGATTTCGAATACAAATTCACCCTTATCGGCAAGCAGGAGAATATGACCTTCTGCGCCGCAGACGATGAAGCAAACTCGATTATATTGCACGAGGAAATAACTCCGGAGCAGTATTATTACGAGCTTGCGGGCAAACCCGATGACACTGCAAGAGGTCTTGTTATCGCAGCCGTTATTCTGCTGATTATCGCGGCTGTGGTGTTCACGGTCAAATATTTCAAAAACAGCAAGGGCGGCAAAAAGCGCCGCAATTACGCAATCATATTTGTGCTTGCCGCTCTTCTTGCCCTTTATCCCGCTAAACTCATCGGCTCTGCCGATTTCGGAGATTTCGGCGGCGACAGCGACTACGGCGACTGGGGCGGAGGATATGACTCCGGCTGGGACAGTGACGACTGGGATGATGACGATGACTACGAATACCACACCACGCAGACCACAACTCACACTAATTATTACTATTTCGGCTACATAACGGATAACCCCTACGACGGGGACGACTACTACTATGTAGGTAACAGGGCACAGGAAAACAGCCCCTCGATGCTGAATATCAGCATAACCCCCGCAAACGACAACACGGACGCGGGATTCGGTATATTCGGCCTTGTCGGTATAGCGGACACAATACTCCTCATAATAAGGAACAAGGGGCTCAAAAAGAAGAAAAAGACACATAAACACATTGCCGGCGCGGCGGCAACCGACAGCAGCATCTTAAAGCCCGTTTCGGAATTTACCGCGAGAGATGAAAACTTCAGTGAAAGCGGCCTTTGCGAAAAGCTGGCGAAAATGTATCCCGAGCTTCAGGCCGGCTGGCAGGCGAAAGACCTCACGGAGCTTCGCCCGTATATGACGGACGCTTTCTACGCGCAGATGGACAGGCAGCTTAATAACTACCGCCGTTTCGGCCAGACAAACATTGTTTCGGATATAAATGTTCAGAAAGTTCAGATCAAGGGCTGGTATGAGAGCGGCGGCAATGATGTGATGGTCGCGGAGCTCACGGCATCCATAAAGGATTACACAATCAACGATCAGACCGGAGAAGTTGTAAAAGGCTCAAAAACGGCTACAAAGATGATGCGTTATGAGTGGAGCCTTGTAAGACCCACCGGCACAAAAACGACAGACAGCACAACACACCTTGAGATATGCCCCAACTGCGGCGCGGCGCTTGAAATAAACAACGCCGGCAGATGCAAATACTGCGACTCAATTATCGAGGCGCAGGGCTCCGCCTGGGCAATAAACGCAATCAAAGGCCTCGCACAAAAAACATTATAAGAGAATCATAAACAAAAACCACCCTTAGCGGGTGGTTTTTGTTTGTTTATATACTTTTTACATTAAGCTTACTCGCTCTTTTTGTCTTTCACATAGAAGTCGGTGAAATTGAGGGTGTAGAGCAATACATAAGCCGCGACCATGGGGATATTTTCGATAATCGCGCTCTTGCCGACGGTCACGAGGAGCACCGCCATAACGAGGAGCAGAGCAACGAAGATGATGAATGCCGCGAGGAATCTGCCCTTTTCTTTTCTGCCTTTACTAAAGAGGAAGATAATCAGCGGAGCGGCGCAGCAGACGGCGAAAATCAGCGCGCCCGCCCAGTGAACGGAGCAGCGGGGAATTGAGAAATCCTTGTCATCATCGCCCATTGAGGGGCAGTTGATTGTCAGGAAAATCGCCGCGGAGCCGATTGAGCCGAGAATGATGCCGACCCTGCTGTTGAAATTATACTTGCGGTAGCAGTACATTGTGTTTGCGAAAACGGTAGCGGAGGCAAGTACGCCCCACACTCTGAAGAGCCAGGGCCACATAAGGCCTATCATACTCGCGGTTATGTATTTCACTTTGTCGGAGAAATCGGCTATTTCACCCTGCTTGTTGGGAGCGTCGAGCAGACCGTAAACAATAATGAAAATACATCCGGCGACACAGCCCACAAGGCAAAACCATTTTGCAAAATTACCGAGAGAATCAGCGTAAAGAATCTTTTTGAGATATACGATGAAAAGCAGGAGGGCGGCAACTGATATTATTACCCACACGGGGTAGAGCCAGTGGCGGCCTATCATGCCGGTTATGTCATCATAGAGGTATCCGTCAACCGTTCTTTCCTTCACGGTTTCATAGCGCACAAGCACTATGTCCTTCATGAAGAATATCATCCAAATTGCGTACGCGGCGGTGATAACGCCCCAGAGAACCGCATATGCTTTTGGCATCTGTCTTTTTTCAAGCTCGCTCATTTTATTTCCTCCTGTCATATAAGTTTAAAGGTAAACAGATAGAAATCGTTGCCGCCGAATATCATTCTGAAAAAGTCGCTTATCGCCTTGCAGAATTTTTCGAGCGCGGGCAGGAGTTTGTATCTGATAAAGCTGCTGTCATCGTTATCCGAAAGGAGCTTCGCTTTTTCCATGGCAGTGTAGAGTTGCTGCTCGGCGTCCTTTGCCTCGGATGCGGACCACACTCTCTTTGCCATAATATCTCTCGCGTTTTCAGCGGCCTTTTCACATGCCTCAAGTTTATCTGCTTTCACATTGCTCTTATCCGCTTCGTCAAACTGTCTGAGCAGTCTCTCAATGGTGGTAAGATTTCTGTATTCGTTGAACTGCGCGTAGCCGCCGCTGTTTTCGCGGGCATCCGTTATCGTCTTATCCGTAAGGAGCGCAACGCACAGACCGATTACATCATTAACGCTTGACTGCAGGGTGAGGTGGCTCTGACCTTTTACGAAAAACGTTTTGTCAGGCAGGGCACAGGTGCCTGCGTCAACATCGCCGGAGGGGCTGATATAGCTCCGGTCAATCGCGGGGGTGTAGCCGTCGCCGAGAGTGCCGTTAACGGGGGCGAAAGTTGCGCCTGCCGAGGATGAAGCGGCCTGAATAATATTGTCCGAACTCACCGCGTAATGCTCAACTGCGGCAGGCAGCTCGAGATTGTAGCCCGATATACAGAACATATCAACGCCCTCATCATTGAGGCGTTTTATCGTGGCGGCGGAATTCTTCTGCATTTCATAATATCTGTCGGTCATTTCCTTGAGCTTTTCGTGCTCGGGGTCGGAAATGTATTTTGCGCTCAGCTCCGGATATTCGCCCGAAGGCACAAGCGCCCACATGGACTGGCAGTTTCTTATGCACTTGCCGAGCACCTCATCCAGCGCCCGCTCAAGCGCCTCCTGCAGGAAATCGCTGAAAACATCCTGCGGAATACCTCTCGCGATTACATTGCCGAGATAAGCCAGGGACATATATTCTTCCGCTGCGATGGCGACGATATTGGGGATAAGGTCATTATAGAGCACCACACCGTTATCAAATGTGGTTTTGCCGGCCATAAGGTCGGAGAGCAGATAGGAGCCGTCAAGAGCGCAGGCAGCAAATATTATGCGGTCAATTTCGCTCTTGTCTATGTAATCGGCAAGGTAGACGTTGGCTACAGTGCCGCCGAGGCTTATGAAAACAAGGCTTACCTTGTCGTGACCCGTCTGGCACTTGACCATATCGATGTATTCGTTCAGGTCGGCGGCAGTATCAAGAATGTTGCCGAATGACGAATATGCGTAATAATAAGCGTGATCATAGCCGCACTTCTCACAATACTCGGAGATATCGACCTGCCTGTAAATGAAGTCATACTGATTCTGATATTTGGTTGAAGGCAGAGGGTTGCCGTTTTCGTCCTTCGAATAGCCCTTGGCGTAGTTATAGGACTTGTCGGGAGTGGTTTTGCACTCGGCGAGAGAATACCAGTATTCATCCGTTGCGGCGGGGTTGATCCTGGTGCCGTCGGGGTTGAAATAATGGTCCGCAAAGCTGTGATCGAAGATTTCGAGCAGTATGTCAAAAAGCTCGGTTCTGTTGCGCTTCGCAACCGCCTTGAGAATATCGGGCACGGCGTCCTTTATTTCGCGCTTGACAGCTTCCGTGTCAAACATAAAGGCGAGGTCCATGCCTTCAAGGATGGGGAAGCCTTCGCTCGTGAGGATATCATTGCCGCTTGAGTCCTGCACATAGGTCTGCGACTGCATGATGCCCGGGATGATAATCACCGGGGTGTTGCCGCAGTCACCGCCGCAGTCGGTTTTGCACTCATGATCCCACTCGTGCCTGTACTCCGCCGTGTCATCCGCGGCGAATGCCACGCCCGCAGGCAGAATAATCATGCACAGTGCAAGAATAAGGCTGATGTATTTCTTCATTTCTTTCCCTCCTGTTATAAGAGTTCATAGATAAACTATATCACAAAGGAAAAACAGTTTCAACCATAAAAGAGCAAAACGAAAAAAGTGTAATATAATGTTGTATTAATGTTGAAACCATACCGCCCCGGGTGGTATAATGATAAACGAAAAGTTCCTTTTTGAGGAAAGGAGAAGAATAATGAAAAAGACTAAATCGTTATTATCGGTCCTGCTTGCCGTGCTGATTGCTTTCGGAGCGGCTGCGGCGGCGTTCGCCACCAGCGGAAACATCGACCCCGCTATAATCGCGGACACAAGCCGTATCGCCGTTGAGGCGGAGAGAGAGGGCATTGTGCTTCTCAAAAACGAGGGCAATGTTCTTCCGCTTGCAGGCAAAAAGCTGAATATCTTCGGCGTCGGCTCCGCTTTCCCTTATATAGGCGGCACGGGCTCGGGCTGCACTACATCCGATAATCCCGTTTATCTCTATGACGCGCTTGACGCGGCAGGCGTTGAATACAACAAGGACCTGCGTGAGCTCTATGAGGCAAACGGCGGCAGCAGCGACCTGCCTTATGTTGACCACACCATTATAAACAACCTTGTTAACCTTGCTCTGCTCAAAAACTCCATTGATGAGATGAGCCCCCGTAAGCTCACATCAAAGGTAATGAAGAAGGCTGCAGAATACTCCGACTGCGCCATGATTGTTATCGGCCGCACGGGCACGGAGGGTGGCGACATCGGCGTTGACACCCTTCGCCTGAGCAAAAACGAAAAGGGTATGGTGGAGAAGGTGTGCGGTACTTTCTCAAATGTCATTGTGATGTTCAACACCGGTAACATTATGGAGATGGGCTGGCTCGAGGAATACAAGAGCATAAAGGCCGCCCTCGCAGTGTGGATTCCCGGTGAATTCGGCTTTGAAGCCGTGGCGGATGTGCTTACGGGCAAAGTATGCCCCTCCGGACGTCTCAATGACACAATTCCCTACAATATTGAGGACTGTCCCTCAAACGAGAACTTCGGCGACTATTCTTTCAAAGACTCCGACGATAACTTTGTTGAGTATCAGGAAGGAATTTATGTCGGTTACAGATACTTTGAAACCATGGCGAAGGACAAGGTGCAGTTCCCCTTCGGCTACGGTCTTTCATACACATCATTCAGCCAGAAAACCGTTTCACACTCCGCAAACAGCAAAAAAATCAGCGTGAGCGTCAAGGTTACAAACACGGGCAAAACCGCGGGCAAAGATACGGTGCAGATTTATTACAGCGCGCCGTATAAGAAAGGCGGAATTGAGAAGAGCGCCGTATGCCTTGCCGCGTTTGCAAAGACAAAGAAACTGAACCCCGGTGAAAGCACCACCGTTAAGCTCAGCTTCAGCACCCGCGATATGGCGTCATATGATTACAAAGATAAACAGGCCTATGTGCTTGAGGGCGGCAAATATAAAATCATCACCGCAAAAAACGCACGCGAAGTGTTTGATTCCTTTACTTATTCCGTGGGTGAGGACAAAGTTTACAAGACCGATGCCGTAACAGGCACAAAAATCAGAAACCTTTTTGATTTTGCATACAACGGTTTTACCGTTTTTTCAAGAAGCAACCCCGAAGGCACATATCCGAAATCGCGTGAACTGAAAATCGGCGATAAAATCAAAAAGGCAGACAGCCTGCCCGAGCCTGTCAAAGAAGGCAAAGCGCCGCTGACAGCGGTTGAATACGATAAACCTGTTTTGCTTAAAGATGTTTACAAAGACAGCTCTCTCTGGGATAAATTCCTCGATCAGTTTACCCTTGACGAAATGATGAACCTGGTCGCCTGCGGAGGTTATCAGACCGCCGGTATCGAGCGCCTGGGCGTTCCTCACACTATGGATGACGACGGACCTATAAGCGTTAAGGGAAGAAACGGCACCGTATTTTCAGACAGTGGCACGGCATACCCGTGCGAAACCTGCATTGCCTGCACTTTCAATACCGACATTGCCGAAAAAATGGGTGAAGGCGCCGCAAGAGAAGCGGAATATATGGGCACCGATGTCTGGTATGCGCCGGGCGTCAATATTCACAGGAGTCCCTGCGGCGGAAGAAATTACGAATACTATTCGGAGGATCCGCTTGTTTCCGGCAAGATGGCTGCCGCGGTCATAAGGGGCTGCAACAAGGCAGGCCTTGTGACCACAATCAAGCATTTTGCTATGAATGACCAGGAAACTCACCGCTCCGGCATCACAACTTGGGCGACTGAGCAGACTATGAGAGAGATATATCTCAGAGCGTTTGAGATAGCTGTCAAAGAGTCGGATTGCAGAGGAGTTATGGTCGCTCACAACAGAATCGGGCCGTATTGGTGCGGCGGAAGCACTTCCCTTATGAAGAATCTGCTCAGAAAAGAATGGGGATTTGACGGCTTTGCCGTTTCGGATTATACCGTTAACCTCTTCTTCTCCGGCTATGAAAGCTCGGCAGTGGCCGTTTATAACGGCACTGACCTTATGCTCAACGGCCTTTGGGAGATAGAAAAGCCGTCTGCACTTATCACCCTTAAATCGGCATATAAAAGAGACCCTGTCGGTTTCGGCAGGGCGCTGAGAGAATCCACAAAGAATCTTTGCAAAATGAAGATGTACACCAAGGCATTTACCAATCCGAGAGAATTCCCCGACGCAGCAAAACTCAGCACATGGATTATTCCCCTGAAGGATTGGAATTTTGAGCCGCCTTATGTTAAATCCGTGCTCAAATACTTCGCCTCAAACCTTGTTAACGCCTTCTGCTGCCTGCTGTATCATATTTTGATGTGAGAGCCGGCGGACTTTGAAGCGTCAAGTAAACACTATAAAACACCCCCTGCCGAGGCAGGGGGTTGCTTTTTTATTCTCCGTATTTTCCGGCGAGGGTTTTCATAAGCTCGGATTTGAGATATTCATATCTCAGGCGTTTTTCCTCTTTGGCAAAGTGGATTTCGCGCTTTTGCTCCACGCAGTTTTCATAGTTGCTTATCGGCTCGGCAAACTGCGCGCTCGTCAGGTCAAATACGCAGTCTCCCACCACATTGAAGCAGTGATAGTTTCCGTCGCCCAGCGGCACTCCGCAAACTTTACCGCCGAATATATCCTGCATGAGAAAGGCGGTTATTGAACATTGCCCTTTCGTGACGTTATCCTTGCTCCACTCACTGCGCATCCTCGGCGCGCAGGTCTCAGCGCACCAGATGCCGGTGAGAATGTCATAATAATCGCGCGGAGTAAGTCCTCTCGCGTCTTTTATTCCGGCGGTTTCGAAGCCGTAAAAATCCGTATTTTTCATAGCCGTCTCAGATTTTAAGAATGCCGAAGCTTTGAAGAATGCCGGAGATAAGAATTGCGAAGATGAACACGGGCGCAATCCATTTCACCATAGCTACATAGAAATTCTTCATTCTGAACGGTCCGTTGAGCTCGACCTCGCAGATAATGATATCCGGCTTTATGACGAAACCGACCATTATGCATGTGAGCATGCCCACAAGCGGCAGGAATACGCTGTTTGACACAAAATCAAGGAAGTCAAGAATATCAAATCCAAGTATGGTTACATTGCTCCATATGCCGAAGCCGAAAGAGCAAGCAGCGCCGAGAACAAGGCCGTAAACCGCAACCGCAACCGTTGCGGTTACGCGCTTCATTCCGAACTCGTCAATAAGGCCCGAAACAATCGCTTCAAGGATTGAAACAGAGCTTGTCAGCGCGGCAAACAAAACAAGGAAGAAGAAAAGGGCGCCGATAAATCTTCCGGCGGGCATGGAGTTAAACACCTTGGGAAGAGTCACAAACATAAGAGAGGGGCCTGTGCTCAGCGCGCCCTTGTCACCGCCCGAGAAAGTGAAAACGGCGGGTATAATCATAAGGCCGGCAAGGAAAGCGATAGCCGTGTCAAATATTTCAATCTGATGGGTTGCCTTCACTATTTTCTCTTCCTTCGAGAAATAGGAGCCGTAGGTTATCATAATGCCCATTGCGAGCGACATTGAATAGAACAGCTGACCGAGCGCGGCAAGGAAGGTTTTGAAACTAAGACTGCTGAAATCAGGCATAAGATAATACTTGATTCCGTCCCCGGCGCCGGGGCGCGTGACAACATAGATTGAAAGAGCCACGGTGATTACGAGGAGCATGGGCATAAGCACGCGGCTGAGCTTTTCGATGCCGTTGTTAACGCCGAATAAAACAACAAGCACTGTCACGGCGAGGAATATTCCAAACCATATCAGCGGTTCGCCCGTTGAAGAAACATAGTCATTGAAATATGTATCAAGCGCGGTTGACTTGCCGTCCGATATCATAGCGACGGTGTATTTTGTGACCCAGCCGCCTATAAGGCAGTAGTATGGGAAAATCAGGACAGGCACAAATGTTGCAAGTTTTCCGAGCCATTTCCATTTGCGGTTAAGCGCGCCGAATGCCGCAAGGGGGCTCAGCTGAGTGCGCCTGCCGATGGTAATTTCCGTTATCATCAGCACAGTGCCGAAAGTTACGGCGAGCAGAAGATAAACAAGCAGGAATATTCCCCCGCCGTATTTTGCGGCAAGATAGGGGAAGCGCCAGAGGTTACCTAGACCTACTGCCGAGCCTGCCGCGGCAAGCACAAAACCAAGCTTACCGCTGAATGTGTTTCGTTTTTCCATTGTTATCACGACCTGTTAAAAATGATTTGTATGTTAGTCTGCGGCTGTGCGGCGCCGGACGCGCCGCGCAAAAAGCGGATTATTCTGTTTTGTCTGCCGGGGAGCCGGTATTATTTGCGAGCCCCAGGAAAATGAAGAAGAACGGAGCGGTGTAAAACATTGTGTTGCCGAAAACCGCTGAAAAGGCGTAAGTGACGGCGGCGGCAAGGCAGGCAACAGTGAAGCCGCCCATTCCTTTGCGGGAGCGCCAGGCGCCGATGAAAACGGACGCAACACCACCGATGTAAATCAGAGCCGCGGGGATGCCGAAGAACGCGGCGTACTGCATATATTCGTTATGCGGACGGTTGTTGAGATGCGCCGAGTCTTCATACAGCCGGTCGGCGATGCCCTCAATGCCCCAGCCGAAAACGGGGCGCTCGCGGATGTAGCCGATTGTGTTGCGCCAAAGGCCCCATCTGCCTGTGCCGGCGGAATCCGCGGCGGCAGAAGCGGCNNCGCGGGAGCGGCAGACTGCGCCTGCTCTTTTGTCACATCAACCACTTCTTCGTTCATCGAGCCCATAACAGATTTTATATCGGCGAAGAACATACCGAGTTCATTGAAAAATGAGTGGAATTTAAGCCCGGCGAGGAATGTGACGGAAATAAACAGCGCGAACATTGCGAACGCGGCAAAGCTGAACCTGCGGTTGACCACCGAATCGGCGAATATCAGGAAAACCAGCCCGACAATGCAGGCGAGGAAGCAGCCGAATGTGGTGTTCATCGAGAGAATGAAGGTGTTCAGCGCGAGCATCACGGCGGCGAAAATGCGGGTTTTTATTTTCTTCTCCGCCACAAACAGAGCCGCGGAAATCACAATGGCGAGCATCAGAAAATAGCCGTAATGATTGAACTGATAGAATACGGCGCTCGGGGCATCATGATCGCTGTATTCCCATATTCCGATGGGTTTAACGAATACATGCCAGAGGCAGATCAGGTTGATTATTGCGTTTGATACAAGATAGGCGATAATCACCGCGCGCTTTTTACTCTCGCTCTTTATCAGCGAGCCGCAAAAATAAAACGCGAGGAAATATGAGAGAAACGAGAATATGCTTTCATACCTGCCGGATGAGCCTTCAAGAACATAGAGCGTGAAGCCGTTTATGCAGGTTGAGATGATGATGCAAAGGCAGAACGCGAGGAAGAAATACATCGGAACGCGCTTTGCTTTCGGCATCATAACGCCGTCTGCCTTGGATTTGATTCTGTAAACGGCCGCGGAGACAACGGCGAGAATAATCGCGAACCAGATGAAATAAAAAACCGTGTAGTTATATGTATAAAACCCGTTGAACGCGGTGTTGCGATCCACAATAAGGTTTGAAAAAAACTGGTAGGCGGGTGAAACGGCAAAGGCAATCAGAGCGAGGGCATAAATAACCTCGCTGTGGTCAAGCACAAGCTGTTTCGGGTCCACCTGCCTGTTTTTATTCTCTTTTACATACTCTGCAAATCTGCGGATGCGGTTCATGCTTTCAGTTCCTTTTCTGCCAGAGCGAGCGCGCGCTCGATGACATTATCCATATCGTAATATTTGTATTCGCCGAGGCGCCCGCCGAAAATCACTTTTTCTTCACGCCCGGCAAGCTCTCTGTACTGCTCATAGAGCGCGGAGTTTTTGGCGTCGTTCACGGGGTAATACGGCTCGTCGCCCGGCTCCCACTCCTTGCTGAACTCTCTGCTGATAACGGTTTTGGGCAAATCATTTCCGTTTTCATCCCTGCCGAACTCAAACCACTTGTGCTCAATGATGCGGGTAAACGGCGTTTCGCTGTCCGTGTAGTTGACAACGGCGTTGCCCTGGTAATTCGGCGTGTCAAGCGTTTCGGTTTCAAAGCGCAGAGTGCGGTATTCGAGAGCGCCGAGGCAGCAGCAGAAATACTCATCTATCGCGCCGGTGTAAATCACCTTTTCCGCCAGAGCGTCAAACTCCGGCTTATGGGCGAGATAATCCGTGCCGGTGCGCACCTCAATGCCCTCAAGCATTGCGGATACCATAGCGGTGTATCCGCCCACGGGTATGCCCTGAAAAAGGGCGTTGAAATAGTTGTTGTCATAAGTGAAGCGCACGGGCAGGCGCTTTATGATAAAGGCGGGCAGCTCGCTGCAGGGCCTGCCCCACTGCTTTTCGGTGTAACCCTTGACCAGTTTTTCGTAAATATCGGTGCCCACAAGGGATATCGCCTGCTCCTCAAGATTGCTCGGCTCCCCCACCCCGGCGCGCTGCTTTTCGATAATCGCGCGCGCTTCATCGGGAGTTGATATGCCCCACATCTTGCTGAAGGTGTGCATATTGAAGGGCAGGGAATATATCTCCCCCTTGTAATTTGCAACGGGAGAGTTTGTGTAGCGGTTGAACACGGCGAAGCGGCTGACAAAATCCCACACCGGCTTGCTGTTTGTGTGGAAGATGTGCGCGCCGTACCTGTGAACGTTTATGCCCTCAACCTTTTCGGTATAAGCGTTCCCGCCGATATGATTCCTTTTTTCGATTACAAGGCAGGTTTTACCGCTTTCCGCCGCCATTCTCGCGAATGCCGCCCCGAACAGCCCCGCCCCGACTATGAGGTAGTTATACATGGTTAACTTTTCCCTTAAATATTGTTTTATACATAGCTGTTTGAGCAAAACACCATTCATATTTATGTTGCCTTGCAAATTCACATATTCGGTCGACTTCCTGCCAGTTTCCCATGTTGTTCATCGCCCATTCGTGTGTAAAAACTTCTAACACTTTGTTACTAAGCAAAAGAAATGTGTTAAAGGAATCTTCTTCAATCCGATAATCTGTATGAATATAAAATAGACTATTACCGGCACTGTATTCATAATCATATACTTGTAAAAACCGGTTTTGTAATTCGTTAAGACAATAGTTCTCCCTGTAGTCATCTGAAGTATACAACCCGCTTATACCCAATTCTCTCAAATTGGAAACAATATCACCGCTCGCCTGAAAGCAGGATAACCTTACAAAAATGTCAATTTGATTTGTTCCTCCTGCAAATCTTGTTACCTGGGAAACAAACTGATTATAACTGTTTGAAAAGCTATCAAAATCAGTAAGAGACAAATCAACATCCGGATTTTGGGCATGAAAACCAAACTTCAACCAATCAGAGTTTGCTGAAAACTGCTCTTTAAACTTTGCTGTCATATCAGCAAGCGAAAAAACATCGTTTTCATTGAAACAGTATAAAGTAACTGCCAAACCGTATTTTTCGTGTAGTTTATTCAGCGAAGAAAGAAGCTCATTATCAAATATCGAATCATATTTCTCTACGTTTTCCGTAAGGTCATAAAATACATTGATTGTGTCATCAATTGAAAAATGAATTGATTTTTTTGATAAAACATAATAGTGCAAAATTGAAAAAAGCAAGGATGCTGCAATCAATATACACACAACGCATTTTAAAGCTTTCATATTCTATGCCTTTTTGCCGATTATCAGCTTTATTTTTTCTGTTATCCACGGTCTGGTTTCTTTGAAATCTTTGGTGCTGAAAAATATAGCCATTAATAAAATGTTAGGAAATATCGCGCAAACAACACACTTGATTATAAATGCCGTTATTCCTGCTCCTGTTATCAAGTTAGTTATAAAATATGTTGCCACGCATATAACCGCCGCAATAATCATATCTGCGAAATAACGAAACATATATTCTTTAAATCCGTTATTGAAATAATGCTTGAAAACTGTGTGTGTTGACCACGGCATAATAACAATAAAGATTGCCGCAACGGTTGAAAGAACAATCCCGTAAAGACCTATTACATTTACAAAAATAAGATTCAACAAAAGATTAAATACCGATGCAACCAAGGGCCGATATTTATCGTATTGCCACATGCCGCTTGCATCCTTGTAAACATTTATGATTTCCATCATTTTCCAAAGATAGAAATAAGCTGTTAAGCTTATGACAATACCGAACGGCAACATATTTTCAGCACCTACCCAAAGCTTCATGAACGGCTGGTACAGGCATAAAAGGCAGGCTGAAAACCACGCGATAATCCATTTCTGAATAAATGTTAATTTTCTGAAATCGTTGTAATTCTTTTCTCTGCTTTCCGAAGCAATGCTGTTCCCGATACCCGCAGTTATACTCCCGTAATAAACCGCCAAAAAGCCAAACAAGGTTTGGATGATATAATAATAGTTGTTATACTTTGCCAAAGCAGTCAATCCGAGAAATGCAGATATCACAATGCTGTCCACAGAAATCAGTACTACTCCACCTATTCTGTAAAAAAGCAGAGCTTTTATCTTTTCAACAATATCCTTGTATTTTTCGTTTGAAACTTTTCCGGAGGGATTATATTCGGGAAACATTCTTTTGGACAGAATCGCATTTGTCACATTGCAAAGAACTGCTCCGACAAGCATAACCGAGATATACCAGTAATATCCTCTGCCTTTAATGAGAAACAATATCTGAAGAACATAAACCACAAAACTGCTTAAACTTGCGACATTACTTATAACATAGCTTTTCTGAAACGCCGTGAGCAAGCAAGATCTGTATGCAAACATAAAATAACCGAGAACCGTGCTGAGCAGATGAATCACATAGACAACATAAATGCTTACCGCCTTCGGCGTTGTTCCTTTCACCAGAAAAGGAACAAGAGGTGTTATGACCAGACCAACAGTCAGGATAATGGAGCCAATAACTCTGTATGCTTTTTTATACAGATTCATAAGAGCGCACATTGTTTCATTATCCTGTTTTGCAATTGCGCTGTACATGCTGAATACTATTGCCGAACCGACTCCCAATTCAGCAATGCTCAAAACATTCATAATTGAGCCGAAAAGGGAGTTAAGCCCCAGGTATTCCATTCCCAAAGTCTTTATGAAAACAGTTCTGACGACAAAAGGACAAACCAGGGTGATTATTTTATTTATCAACCCAAAAAACGTATTAAGAAAAGCGTTTTTTGTTCTTTCAGTTTCCACCTGACAATCTCCTCTTAATTTTGCCTAAATAATTTCTTGACTTCAAATAATCATTTTTCAGGTTTGCATTAATCTTTTGAATAGAGTTGTATTTATTGTTTGCAAATTCAAGGCGGCTCTCCATTATGCTCAGCATATCGCTGCCGATCCAGTTTTCGCCGCTTGCAGTTTTGCGGTTACGCATTTCCGCAAATGTCGGAGATTTTATTTCGGGAATAAGACCGAATCCGAGAAAAGCATGCCCGTTAAAGCAGTGACCCTCGGAGCAGTTATTGCCTATCGGCAAAAGATTCAACGGGTTTTCAACATCTTTGAATATATTGCCCAGATAGTTTCCGATATAACACTGATAATAATCACCGCTTGACATATTCAAAACAATACTCCACTTACCGGCATAGCAAAACTCTTTTCTGGGCACCTCAAAAATTGATTCTTTAAAATCGAACAAAGCCGAATCAAAGGTTTTCCATGTGTTTTTGAATTCTTCTCTTGAAAGCTTTGTCATAAGAGGATGACCGGGGACTCTCTCATCTCTCGGTACTGTCACATGACAAAGAGCACCTAACTTATCATTACAAATTTCTTTAATCTCGTCTATATGTGGAATATAAATGTCATCGGGGGTAAGCTCAACGGTGTATGATATTCCGGAATTTTTAACAAGCTCAATATTATCAAAGAATCTGTCCATCAGTTTAAGGCGCCTGAGCTCAAGGTAATGAAAAGAAATTTTAAAAAACAAGCGTTTTTTCTTTTCTTCATCAAAAGAACAGTATTCCTTGATTCTTTCTGTCAGAGTGCCGTTTGTCACTATCATGACAAAATGGCCGCACTCCAGTATTTTGCGAACAATTTCTGCCAAATCTGGGTGAAGCATCGTTTCACCGGCAGCGCAGAAATTGAACAGGCACACTCCCCCCAGCCTTTCGAGCGAAAAGGCCTGTTTGGCTTTTTGCTTCATTTGCGACAAATCACAAAATGGTTCCTGCGCGTTGTTGTGCCCGTATATGTAACAATACTCGCAACGCATATTGCACTTTGTCATTGGCAAATAGCATTCTATGAACTTTTTAAGTTCCGTTTTTTCCATTTAATGCCTCAATCAGCGGCAAAAATGCGCTGTCGCACTTTGCCTTGTCAAAATGATATTCCGTGTTCAAATTCAAATCATCAAAAACTCTTATTGCTTCCTCCGCAGAGTTGCAAAGTTTGATAAAGCAGTTCTCTTTTATCCACTCATAAACGCCGGCAATCTTGCCGTTACTGTTGTTAAAAGCAATGCAGGGCGTTGAAGTGATTGCGGCAAAAGCCATGCCGTGCAAGCGGTCCGTTACAACAAGCTTTGATGAAGCGAACTTTTTAATCTGCTCAAACGTTTCTTTTTCGCGGTTTTCAGGTTCAATCAATTTGCAAACCGAGTTTTCAACAAAAGTCTGCTCCATATCGGGATATTTTTGCAAAACCGCATTTTTCAGAGTGTCAATAGAATCAACGGCTTTCTCCCTGTCATTTCTCATGCAGAAAAGCACACCGTTTCTTTCAAGGCCGCCGAAAGGAAGATCGAGACCAAGCACCATATCGGGCGCAAAGAGTGTGTTTACTTCCGGCATATATTGCTTCATAAAACCAAAGCTTTTTTGCTCGCGCACGAAAACAGTCAGGTTTTTATGTGAGGAATAAACATTTTTTTCGTTTTCAAAAAATTGTTTTCCATATTCCGAATCAGGATCGAATGTTACAGTCTGTGGGAAAATAATAATCCTGTTATCGGGAAGCGCTTTTATGGGCTGCTGAATATATTTTTTCTCGGCTTCGGTCCACAGTCCTCCCATGAAGCCGCCGCCGCAGATAACAACTGTTTTATCCTTGCCTATGCACTTATAAATCTTATCCCCAACAGTATCGGTAACATCTTCATTGAGCACCGCAAAACGAGCGTTCAGTTTTTTAAAAAACTGTATTTCGGATAAAGCAATCGCCTGATCACCGTAGTTGCCATAAACCGGGAGATTAATCAAAACAAAGTCTTTCCCGGTTTGGCTGAGCTTAAAGCTAAGGTTTTTTTTGAGTTCAACTAGCTTCCTTTTTATTTTTGAAATAATTATATATAAATTCGGGTGATTAAATATAAAATGCTCATTACGGTTTGCATAAGGTTGATAAGTTTTATAGACTTCCTTTGCAATATTGAAAATATGCTTCTTTCTTTCTTTTGATGAACGTTTATAGTAAGAACTGAATCTTATATACTGCCTGAACGACCATGAAAAGCCATACCAAAATGTCCTATATAAATTCTCGTATTTGTTTTTTTGAATTAACTCGGAGCGCAAATAAAGTGCGTCAAAATAATCAGGATGGATAGAACCGTTTTCTTTACCTATGATACCATCAGCACGAATGTAATAACAATACAGTTTGTCACTTATTATCGCGATTCTTTTGCACTTGTAAAACACATCAAAAGAAACAAATTCGTCTTCATGAATTTTACCTGAAGGAAAACGCAAATCATTCCAGATTACTCGCTTATATAGTTTGCTCCATGCAACAACAATTGAGCAATTTAAGCACTCATATTGCTTTCTCATCGCATCCTGTTCCGAGATAACTTCAGTTAAAAGCGGCATTTCGTTATCGTCAAAAAATAATTTAATGCCCACTTTCTGATGATTGCAAATTGACATATCCGCTTCATTTGAAACAAGAGCATTATATAGCTTCTCATACATATCGGGGGCGATATAATCATCACTGTCAACAAAGCCGATATATTCTCCTGTTGCAATATCAAGACCAGCATTCCTTGCGGCAGACAATCCACCGTTTTTCTGATGAATCACTTTCACCCTTGAATCTTTTGCGGCGTATTCATCGCAGATTTTGCCGCAGTTATCAGGTGAGCCGTCATCAACAAGGATTATTTCGAGATTGGTATAAGTCTGCGCAAGTATGCTGTCCACACATTTGCACAGGTAATTCTCTGTCTTATAAACGGGTACAATAACGGAAATCAAATCTTTCATTTTATTATATGGTTTTTCTTTTTTCTCGAAGTGTTTTAATCTGTTTTTATAACTGTTTATCGAACTATGCGTTCCATTACCATCAGTACACAATCATACAATTGTGGACACCGAGCCATTAGATTGTATTTTATCCTCAATTTTAGTGATTTAGGTGCTATTTTGTATATGGAGTGTGTTTTATCACTTTGAATTATTGAGTAAATGTTTTTTTTTAAAGAACTATTATCTTTTTGCTCGGAAATAACAACGCTTTCATATATCCAAAAACAAATATTTATATATTCCAAAGCACATGTTCTGTATGAAGCCGAACTCTCGGGAAATGTCCGGTAAATATCATTCCACGCATCTAAAAGTTTTAGGGTATCATGTGTAACCAATCTGTGAGAAAGCGAATTATCATAGTGAATATAACTATACAAAATCTTAGGAATATACTTGATTGTTTTGACTTTTACATAAGCTTGCGCGCAAAACAAGGCATCTTCACCGTTGCATATTTTCTCGTCAAAGCACAATCCGCTTACAGTTTCTTTTTTGAACAACTTACATAAGATGCCGTAATTTACCGATTTTTCCATAAAATCGAAAGCATCATCTATTACAGAGACAATGGTGGTATTGCAGATTAAAAAATCCTCAATCAGCTCCAAATCCGGATTCAAAGATCTGTATGAACAAACAACAATGCCTGTTGAATCATCCATATTGTCAACAAGGGATTCTACATATGTTTTTTCAACATAATCATCACTGTCAATAAAAGTTAAGTATTCCCCTGTAAAAACTTCCAAACCTGCATTTCTCGCCGACGAAACACCGCCGTTTTCCTTGTGGACCACTTTTATTCGCAGGTCTTTTGCGGCATATTCATCGCAGATTTTGCCGCAGTTATCGGGAGAGCCGTCATCAACGAGGATTATCTCAAGATTGGTATATGTCTGCGCAAGTATACTGTCAACACATCTACGCAGATACTTTTCAGATTTATACACCGGTACAATAACGGAAACCAATTCATTCATTTGAAATCATTTCATTTCGTTTAATTTTATAGGGTAAACTCGTAATCTCTTCAGGCAAAGTAATTTGCTAGAATATCAGCAATACGCTTGGATGCAAAGCCGTCACCATAAGGATTAGCGGCATTTGCCATATCTTTATATGCAGACTCATTTGTTATAAGAGTTTTGAACGATTTATATATTGTGCTTTCATCGGTGCCGGTCAGTTTGAGTGTTCCGGCTTCAATGCCCTCGGGTCTTTCCGTTGTGTCGCGCATGACAAGCACCGGTTTACCGAGAGACGGGGCCTCTTCCTGAATCCCGCCGGAATCGGTAAGAATAAGGTAACTTCTTGCCATTATATTGTGGCAATCAAACACATCAACCGGCTCAATAAGATGAATCCTGTCACATCCGGCCAGTTCCTCTTTTGCCGCTTCACGAACGGCGGGATTAAGATGAATCGGATAAACCGCTTTAATATCCGGATGCTCTTCAAGCACTCTGCGTATCGCGCGGAACATATTGTGCATCGGTTCTCCGAGATTTTCACGGCGGTGTGCAGTAATAAAAATCAGTCTGCTTCCTTTTGCCCACTCAATTTCAGGATGAGAATACTCCGACGTGACAGTTGTTTTCAGCGCATCTATAACTGTATTGCCTGTCACCCATATTCTGTTGGGGTTTCTGCCCTCGGAGATAAGATTGTTTTTTGCTCTCTCGGTCGGCGCAAAATTAAACTGCGAAATGATTGAAACAGCCTGTCTGTTGAACTCTTCCGGATAAGGGCTGAAAATGTTATGAGTGCGAAGACCGGCTTCAACATGGCCTACCGGAATCTGCATATAGAAACACGCAAGAGCGGCAACAAAGCTTGTGCTTGTGTCGCCGTGAACAAGGCAGATATCTGGCTTTTCTGTCTCCAGAACAGACTTGATTCTGCTCAGTATGTTCGCGGTTATGTCAAACAGTGTCTGCTTTTCCTGCATTATTGAGAGATCGTAATCGGGAACAACATCAAATATTTCGAGCACCTGGTCAAGCATTTGCCTGTGTTGCCCTGTCACGCAAACAACCGTTTCTATATTTCTGCGTGATTTCAGTTCATTGACCAGTGGACACATTTTTATTGCTTCCGGCCTTGTGCCGAAAACGAGCATTACTTTTTTCATGCAATCAATCCTTGTCAAGAGAGTATATCTTCAACAATAGCTTTGAAATCTGTATCCTCATAAAACCTTGTGCTGTTTTCCGCCATTTTATCGTGATTCTCTTCAACTATTTTCAGTGCTTTAACTATGCTTTGAGCTCTGTCTTCAGCACAAACACCAATGTTATATTTTTCAAACGGATGCCTTAGTCCAAGAACATCAGAGCCTACCATAGGAACGCCATATTTTGCATACTCGTATATTTTATTAGGTGCACAATACAAAGCATTAAGTGCGGATATGTTTTGCATTTCGTTTGTTGTTTTGTATGGCAACAACCCTATATGAGCATACTTAACAAAAAACAGATGGCTCGGCGCCTTAAAATAGCCCATATATTCGACACACGAATACTTTTTAATAAGATTATCAAGCTTTTCTTCTTCTGTAATTCCCATAGCTCTGCCAACTATATAAAGGCAGTAATCGTCTCCTAATTGAGTGACGGCCTCGGCATAGTTTTCAAGACTTCTGTCAGGACAAATTCCACCAAGGTAAAGCACTATTTTCCTTTTTTCACTTGTTACTTTTTTGATTGCTTCAGGCTCAATATTGCGCTCGGTCTCTGTTTCATCAAAAATATTATATGGTTTGTTGGGCAACACAATCGGCGTTTCTTTCAAATCCCACCATGTTTTTTGTATATAAGCTCTGTTTATTTCAGGCACAACAACCTTAGCTGCTTTTTGGGCATATTTTGCAATAGGGAACTTGAACATACCATAATCCATTGGAATATCTTTTCCCGGGATAAGTTCCATAAGTTGCATTATATGTTTATAATTCAAAACAGTCTTGCCGAGAAACCTTACTGTGGTATCTGTGGGAGTCCATAAAATATCGGACTCCTTCATGAAATCAACAGTTTCCTTTTTACCAAAATTATGATTAGTGATAAATCTCTTGATTCGGTTTATCGTTCCGTTAAAAACAATTGACTGCTTTGTCTTGTACTTAAAATTCGGATGCTCAAGAATAGATTTGTCAAGCCTGTCAACATCATATGAAACCAGATTAACATTGACCCCCATATCAAGCAAACAATTAATGAGATTCAATACCGGCGGAATATCAAATATACTTTGAAGATGCGTAATTGTTACAGTCAGTTTTTTGTTTGAATCCATTTGAAAAGTCCTTTCACTGAATATCGCTTATTATATCATTAACTATTTGCTTATAATCTGTTTCACATAGGAATGCACTGCAATTAGAAGCCATTTTATTGTGCGAGTTATCAACCATTTTTATTGCCTGCTTAATATCATCAGGATTACTGTCATCGGCACAAACACCAATGCCATATTTCTCAAACGGATGAATCAAGCCGAGAACATCGGAGCCTACCATTGGAACACCATACATTGCGTACTCATATATTTTATTTGGCGCGCAATAAAGAGCGTTCAATATTGAAATATTCCGGCTTGCAATTGTGACTTTATACGGCAGAAGACCGATATGTGCATATTTAATAAAAGGAAGATGGTTGGGAGAATTGAAATACCCAAGATAAACTGCATTATTAAATCTCCTAGTAATGCTTTCAATAATTTTTTCGGCTCCTTCATATGCCGGCCGTCCGATAATATAGAAGCAGTAGTCCTCACCAAGCATAGAAACTGCTTCGGCATAATTCTCCAATTCCCGGTCTTTACCTACAACTCCGAGATAAAGAATAACTTTTCTTTTTTCAGATTTTATAATTTCAAGTTTCTCTTTTATTTCTTCCGGGAGTTCTTTTTCATCTGGAAGGGTATTTATATATGGCTTGTTAGGTAACACAATCGGTGTTTTGTCAAGATTCCACCAAGCTTTTTGAATATATGCTCTGTTTATTTCCGGAACAACTATTTTCCAAGCGTTCTTTGCATATTCAGAAATTGGAAACTCAAGTTTAACCTTTTTACTGACAATATAATAGCGTTCAAGCAGTTCCATAAGTTGCAAAACATATTTACTGCCTTTAACTGTTTTCCCCAGATATCTTAAAGTTGCATCGGTCGCAATCCAGATTAAGTCTGAATCTTCAATAGCAGGCTTTATTTCTTTTTTACCAAATTTGGTATTAAGTATAGTTTTTTTAACTTTATCCGCAATTCCGGGCTTCCAATAGTATTCTTTTGTACGATAGCTGAAATTCGGATTATCCAAAACACAACGTTCTAGTTTTTCGACATTATATGAAATCAGGTTCACTTTGTAACCTAAATCAAGCAGGCATTTAACCAAACTTATCACAGGTGGATAATCAAAAATACTATGAAGGCAAACAACTGTAATTAGCTTCTTTTCTGACACTGTTATCCCTCCCGATAGAATCTGTAATAAGCCGCCACAGTTTCAGTCAGAAATATATTCAATCTCCGGCCTAAATTTCATGCCCTCTCTGAGTGACGAGAACATCAGCTTCAGCTTTTGGGCTTTGTTTCCGGATTTAAGTGTTATTTTCACAATGTGTTTTGCAATTCTGAGCACCATATATACGAGGCCGTCAACACCGTCCTGCCTGTAGAGCACCACATCATTGCGGTAAAGATAACGGAATCTTTCGAGCCGGGCGGGGTCCGCTGTAACAATATCCGCGCCGGTGTTTGACGCGCATTCGTGCTTCACCACGCTGCCGGGCACAAAAAAGCACGGCTTATGCTTTGAGATGCGGCGGGTGTATTCCCAATCATCTCCCCAGATAAAAAACTCCTTGTACGGCAGGCCGAATTCTCTGATTGTATCCGCCTTTATAAACAGTGAAACAAACGAAGCATACTGCACGGAATGCGAATACTCAAAATCTTTGAGAGGTTTCCATTTGGTGATTTTCTGCACATTCATGGCGCAGGGTGTGCCGTCCTTCCAGAGCGTGAGGGAGGAAAGCCAGCCGTAGTTGCCCTCAAGCAGACCGTCAACATCAAGCAGCTTTTCGTGAGCCGTGGGCGAGGGCATTGTGTCATCATCCATCACCCAGACATAATCATAGCCCATTTCAACCGCCTTGCGCATCCCGAAATTGAAGCCGCCTGCTCCGCCGAGATTTGCGCCGGTGTTGAAATAAAAGATCCCCTCCTGCGGCGCGGCGAAAAGCTCCGCGGTGCCGTCTGTGCTTGCGTTATCAATCACAAGAATGTCGGCGGGCACGCTCTGCGCGCGGATATGCTCAACGCACTGCCTCAGAAGCTCTCTGCGGTTATAGGTCACAACAACTGCCGCTGTCTTAGTCATTATCTGTTCCTCAAAAACTCTTATCGTATTTTTTGCCTAAAAACTTTGCTTTCAGGAAGGCTGTTCCCTTTTTGAGCCAATTCACCTTTTCGGTGCTCATAACGGGCAGCTCTTTTATCTGCTCCTTTGAGAGGGCGCCGGATTCAAGCTGATAAAGCAGCCAAACGTTGAACAGAAGCTCCGCCACTCTGCCCGGATAACGCTTTTCAAACGGGCTCATCGTGCTTTCGTCAACTCTCTTCCGAAGCTCCGGCAATATGCCGAATAGCCACTCGCAATAGGAATCAAGCAGGGCGCGCTCCATTATCATCATATTGAACATATAGCCCCAGCGCCTGCCGAGGGCGCAGTCAAACGCGCCGAGGTATTCGGGGCATCTGATTTCAATAATGCCGCGCGCCGAATCAAGATGCGAGGCGTCAAAGGTGTGGGCGTAGTGGCTGTAAAGCGTTTCGATATAGTATCTGCGTTTTTTCGGAGTGAATACTTTCACCTTTGCGGTGAAGGGCTCAACCTGCGCGATGGTGACAGGAGTTTTGCCGTCCGCCGTAAAATGGCGCCTGTAATGCGCGAGGCCGGTGTAATCCGAATCAAGATTTTTCCATGCCCAGTAAAGCGCCGTGAGCTCGCAGTAAAACGGGTTAAGCTCAGAGATATTATCACCCGTGTTATCGGGAGTGAAGCCTTCGGGGACTTCCGCGCCCGAGGCGGCGCCGGCGAAAACCGGCATATATATTTCATCCTGCGGCATCGGATATGCCTTGTGAGAGGCGACCGCGATTATAACCTTGCTCATATCATCACTCCGCCCCGTCGCGCTTCACAACGGAAAGCACCGTTCTGAGCACGCACAGAAAATCAAGATAAGCCGAAACATTGCGAATGTAGTAATACTCAAGTTCAAGACGCTCGCGGTAATCAATGTTGGAGCGCCCGTTGCAGCCCCACCAGCCGGTGATGCCGGGCCTGAGCTGCTGATAAAGCTTCATGCCGGAGTGCGCCTCCAGCTCTCCGGGGACGAGCGGACGCGGACCGACAAGCGACATTTCGCCTTTGAGCACATTTATCAGCTGAGGCAGTTCGTCAATGGAGGTCTTGCGCAGGAATCTGCCCGCCTTTGTTATGCGCGGGTCCTCCGCGAGCTTCTGGTTTGCCTCCCACTGAGCGCGGTATTTTTCGTCCTTGAGCAAATCGGCAAGCACACTGTCCGCGTCGGCAACCATTGTGCGGTATTTGTAAATCTTAATGGGTTTTCCGTTTCTGCCCACCCTGCTCTGGGTGTAGATAATCTTCGCGCTGTCACCCGTGATAAGGTAAACAAGCTTGATGAGCGCGGTGAGCGGAACAAGAAAGATTAATCCGGTAATTCCCGCGATTATATCCGCAAGGCGCTTGAACACAAGGTAAACGGACTGCGCCGGGGTGAAGGTATATGAGCCCATATTAAGGGTCTGATGCGAGCCGACGGAGCCGAGCTCTCTGTCCTCCGCCTGGAAGCCGAGAATGGAATCCAGGCTGAAGCGGATGCCTATGCCGTTTTTGATAAGCTGTTCAAAAACCGGTCTGCCGATTTTTTCGGGCGGCACGGTGACAAGCACCTCTTCGATGCCGTTTTCGAGCGAATAGACAACAAGGTCGTCAATGCGGCGGGCGTCATCATCCACAATACTCACGCCCTTAACCTCGTAAGCGTCAAAGTCGCCCGCCTGCGCGCCGTGAAGGGCATCCTGCTCATCCTCGCTGCCGCAAACAACAAGCAGGGCGGTTTTGCGGGGATTGTAAAAGCTGATTTTCTTTGAAAGCACGAGCTTTTTCCACAGGCATTTGAGCGCGAGCGAGATGATAAAATAGAGCGCGTACATCGTGAGAATCATCTGGCGCGAAAAAAGCGTGCCGATTTTGAAAACGTAAAGGATTACGCCCGAAGCGAGGAGGTTATAGAAGGTGAGCAGAAGAGCGCGCACAATCTCCTCATAATAGGGTCGCCTGAATATGCCGCCGTAGGGGTTTGAAAACACGCCGATGACGACATTGAGAAGAAGCACAACATAGAGCAGGGGCATCCACGCCTCGCTCCTGATGAAGCCGAAATCGCCGAATTTGACGACATAGGAAATGACGAAAGAAACGGCAAGAGAAATCAAATCCAGAATCAGAAAATCAACATAATTTATACGGCTGCCTTTGCCGCTTTTGTCATTCATCGCGCGCGCCCCCTTTCCGAAAAATTCTGGTTCAGTTTATTATATCAAATACCAAATAATATTTCAACAGTAAAAATAATATAAAAAACCGTGCAGCACAAAACTGCACGGGGCGGATAAATTTGTTTTATGCCCAGGGATTTTTGCTTTCGGGCTCTCTTATGCCGGAGAGCAGGAACTGCTCCCAGAGATACCATTTGCCGTCTTTCGCCAGGCGGAGCTGAACGCTGCGGGGGCTGTCCGCGCCGCCGGATGAAATATAGAGCGTTGCAAAATTCTCTTCTTTGTATGAATACGGATTTTCGCTGACCGTCACCGTGAGAGGCACAGCGGGCTCATAGTCGTTTGCGGGAGTCGCTCCGTCAAAATATGAGCGCGGCACATAGTCGTAATCCATAAACCTGTCTCTGATAAACTGCTTTTCAAACACCGAGAGCGGGCGCGGGCCTCTGAGATAATCGAGCATCGCGAGAGCGGCATCTTTATCTTTGGGGTAAACGCTCAGGGCAAGCACGGTGAGAGCGGCGGTGTCAAAAGGCGTTTTCATCTGCGCCTGAGGCAGAGCCTTTAACTCATCAAGCGTTGCGGGCGCGGTTTCAAAGCTCACCTTCACGCTGCCGTTTGAGGCCTGTTTTTTCTCAGTGAAATCAAATAATCCCATAATATCCTCCGTTTGTCAGTTGAGTTTTGAGGTCTGGCGCTGAGCCATAACAAGGCGCGCGTAAATGCCGTTTTGCATAAGCAGGTCACGGTGCGAGCCCGTTTCAACAATGCGGCCCTTTTCAATTACCACAAGGCGGTCCGCATTGCGCAGGGTTGAGAGGCGGTGAGCTATGGCAAAGGTTGTTCTGCCCTTTACAAGGCGGGCGAGCGCCTCCTGAATCTGCTCCTCCGTTTCGGGGTCAAGCGCGCTTGTGGCTTCGTCGAGAATCAGAATCGCGGGATTGCGCAAAACCGCGCGGGCGATTGAAAGCCTCTGCCTTTCGCCGCCCGAAAGATTGTGGCCGTCCTCACCGACTACGGTGTTGTAGCCGTCCGGCAGTTCAATGATGAAATTGTGAGCGTTTGCCGCCTTCGCCGCGGCTATAACCTCGCTCGGGTCGGCGTCCGGCCTCGCGTAGGCGATGTTATCATAGACCGTGCCGGCAAAGAGGAAATTCTCCTGGAACACAACGCCGAGCTGCTCGCGGAACTCATACTGATTCATATCTCTTATGTCCGTGCCGGCTATGGAAATGGAGCCCGTGTCGGCGTCGTACAGGCGCATAATCAGGTTAATGAGCGTGCTCTTGCCCGCGCCCGAGTGGCCGACGAGGCCTATCATTTCACCCTGTTTCACGGTGAGGTTAATGTCGCGCAGAACGGGCTCGTAAGCCTTGTAACCGAAGCGAAGATCCTTTATCACGAGGTCGCCGTCAAGCATAGCGGGCTTCGGGTCCTCCACATCCTCAACATCGTGCTTCTCGTCAATGATTTCAAATATTTTGATGAGGGAGGCGGAAAGGTCCGCAAGCTTTTGCGGAAGCGAACTCATCCACCTGAGCGGCTGATAAATATAGGCGAGGAAGAGGTTGAATTCAAGCAGCTCGCCTATGGAAATCTGCCCGTTTATAACCATCCTGCCGCCGAAATAAATCACGAAAAATTCGCCGATGCCCATAAAGAAAGTGAGCAGCGGGAAAACAATTGCCCAGCGGTGCTCGTTGCCTACGGCGATATCCGCGAGCTTTTTGGAGGCGGCGGAGAATTTTTTGATTTCCCTCGCCTCGCTGCCGAAGGTTTTGACAACCCTGATGCCCTTTACAATATCGTGAAGAATTGAGCTTTCACGCGATTCGCAGCGCCACTGTTTTCTGAAACGAAGGCTTATCCACTTCCAGTAAACGCGGATGGCGCAGGTGACAAAAGGCACGGGCAGAATAACAATAAGAGTGAGCAGAGGGCTTATGCGCAGAAGGATGACAAGCACCACAACGAACATAAGCACCTTTTCCATAAGGTACATTCCCTGCTCGGTGACGAAGTTTTTGATCTTTTCGGTGTCGTTCGAAACTCTCTTCATAAGGTCGCCGCTTGTTTTTCCCGTAAGAGATGAAACGGAAAGGCGCTGAACCTTGTCATAAACGAGCACTCTCAGGTCGTTTGAGAGGTCGCCGCTCGCTACATTCGCGCGCCGCTTGCTTATCATATTGAATATGCGGCTGAGAATCTGCGACACGGCGATGAGCACCGCAATGCGCACAACGCCCTTTACACGCGCATCCGCGAGAATGGCGGAGTTGTAAAGATAATTATCGATAAGTTTTGAGTTGAGCACGGGCAGCATCGCCGTGCAGATTGATGAAAGAGCGACAAACACGCCGGCTATGAAAAGCGCCGGAAGATAGGGCTTTGAGATAGCGAAAAGGCGCTTCACGAGATAGCTCTTTTCAACGCAGAAAAGGCAGGTGTTAAGGCCCTTTGCGTAGTGCCGCCCGCATATCGGGCAGACCCTGAAGCCCTCGGTGGACATCTCGGTTTCCTCGCCCGTTCTGATATAGTGGTTAACAACCTTGCAGAATTCGCCCACAGGCTCAACGCAGGTCATTGAAAACCTGCAGACCTCGAGGCTTTTGCTCATATCCCCGGGTGAGTTTTCGGGCACGAGCTCAAGCGTGCCGCATCCCACATAGGTGCGCAGAACAAGCTCCTCTATGCCTTCGAGAGAAGCGGAAAAATATATTTCATCCCCGCATTTTGCGGTAACAACGCCGCCCTCAAACGAGAGCGTACCGTCAATTATATCGCCCGAGGGGCCTATGTCAAATGTAACGCTCGGTTTCAAGAAATCACCTCTTTCCCGAAAGGTCACAAATCAATAGAGATAAGGCTCCAGCTTGCGCCTGCTCTTGGCGGGAATCTCGCTGAAGTTGATTATCCTGTATCTGTTGCCGTCAACGTCGATAAGGTCAAAACCCTCGCCGTGATAGCGGATGTTTTTGGTGAGGTCCTTGACCGTGAAATTCTTCTTGAGGTCGCCGAGAAGCACATCAAAATAGAAATTGCCGAATTTCTCTTTGATGGATTTTATCTCGGTGATAACGGGGCTGAAATAGCGGTGATTCAGCTCCTCGTTGATAAGCGCCTGCTGAGATTCGGAAAAATCCGAAATCTTTTCAACTATGCCGATTTCCTTTCTCTCAACATCGGAAATGCAGATGTATTCATCCGGGCAGGAAAGGGGCAGAGCTCTCGCGAGGATAACGCGCTCGTGCCTCTCTTCGCCTATGACAGCGCCGAGAAAGCCGTTTTCGCTCTTGAAAAATTCGCACTCTGAGGGCGATAGGTATACCGCCCTGAGCGTTTCGGGGGATATGGTCTGCATCGCTTTATCACTCTGATTCGTGCTCATCTTTTTGCTCCTCCTTTGCGGAATTTGTTTCTGCGTCATCGCCTATGCCGATTGTTTTGAGCGCCTCGGTCTGAATCTTATACTGCCGGTAGAATTCGCCCTTCTGCCTGATAAGCTCATTGAAGGTGCCATATTCAACAATCGTGCCCTGATCTATAACAGCGAGGTAATCGGAATCTCTGAGAGTTGAGAGGCGGTGCGCGATGGCGATTGTCGTTCTGCCCTTTGTGAGCTTCTGAAGCGACTGCTGAATGTTGCGCTCCGTTTCGGTATCCATGGCGGCGGTCGCCTCGTCAAGAATGAGAATCTTCGGATTCTGTATGATAGTGCGGGCTATTGAAATACGCTGCTTTTCACCGCCCGAAAGGCGCTGGCCGCCCGCGCCGATGCGGGTTTCGTAAGCGTCGGGAAGTTTCATTATATATTCGTGAGCGCAGGCCGCCTTTGCCGCGGCGATAACCTCGCTCATTGAAGCGTCGGGCTTCGCGTACCTTATGTTATCCGCGATACTGCCGATGAACAGATAAATATCCTGTGAAACAAGACCGATATTTTTGCGCAGGTCGCCGAGCTTCAGGTCGCGCACATCCGTGCCGTCTATGCTCACCGAGCCGTCCTTCGCATCGTAGAGGCGGGAGATAAGATTTGCAATGGTTGTTTTGCCCGCGCCCGTCTTGCCGACAATGCCGAGCATATCCCCTGCCTTGACCTCGAGCGAGAGCTTTTTGATAACGGGCCTTGCCGGCTCATATTCAAAATCGAGCTCTTTTATCACGACATCGCCTCTGATATTATCAAGGGGAACGGCGTTTTCTTTTTCGGTGATTTCGGGCTGCGCGTCACAGATTTCAAACACTCTCGTGGCTGAATCGGCGCACCTTGACCACCAGTTTGTGACCCACGCCATAAAGCCGAAAGGCTCCTTGAGCATCTCAAGATAGACGATGAAACTCAGAAGTGTGCCCGCGGTCATTGAACCGTCGCCTCGCGCGACCATCACGCCGCCGTAACCGAGCACGACAATAGAGAGAAGCATAACGACGATTTCAAGAATCGGGAAGAGAGTTGCCTCCGTAACGGCGAGATGTACTTCGGCGTCACGCAGATTTTTGCTTGAGGCGCTGAAATGGTCGTATTCGTCATCCTCTTTGGCAAACGCCTTGATGACACGCTGACCGTTGATATTGTCGGAGAGCATTGAGCCCGTCCTCGCGCGGAAGACCCATACCTTGTGGTGCATGCGCCTGAAGGCCTTGTCGCCGAAGAAAAGGGACGCAACGAGAAACGGCGTTGCGATAAGAGCAACCAAGGAAAGGCGCCAGTTCATCTTAATCATAATGGCAACAACACCGATTATTGTGGCGCCGTCAATGATAACACGCGGTATGCCGTCGGTAAAAAACCAGTATATATTGTTCGCGTCCCTCATAACTCTGTCCATAAGGGAGCCGGTCTGCTTGGATGAATAGTAGCTTACGGAAAGGCGCTGCATCGCCTCAAAAATCTTGACCTTCACATCATACATAACGCGGGGCATAATGGAGGCGGACATATACTGCTGAATCATTGTGAGCACAACATTGAGAAGACGCAGCCCCACTATGCTGAGCACAAGCACGCCGAGCGCCTTGAGCACCTCCGCCTGAGGAAGGCCGTCGGGGTTTGAAAGCACATTGTCGTAAAGGCTCCTTGTGCTTATCTGCGGCACAAAGACCGCCGCTGCGGCGGACGCGACCATAGCGAGAATTATCAGAGCTATCTGAGGAACATGTCCTCCGAAAAACTTGATAAGTCTTATCGCCGTGCCGGAGGTGCGCCTGTGCCTGCGGCAGAAATCCTTGCCGGGCGGGCAGGGCTCGCCGCACACCTTGCACTTGCCTTCGTGTTTGTCATCCTCTTTGATATCGGCAGTTCCCGTTTCCTTATATGAATTGAAAGCTCTCACAAAGCGGCTGAAATCGGGCAGCTTGCCGAGAGTGAACCAGATAAGCGGCTCTTTAACACCGTCTTTGACCGAAATAAGGCGGCCCGTTGAAAGATAGCTCTCTGTTTCGAGCGAGTCTATCTCATCGATGGGTATGCTCCTTATTTCATCAATTCTGAATACCGGAGCAACGGGCGTGTGATGCTTTTTGACCTTGTCGAGCTTTTCATCGCCGAGAGCGATATAGAGGCCCTTATCGTCAAAGCACAGCCAGGAGGATTTGAAGCACTGCTCAAAATCCATATCGCCCTCAAGGCTGAAAATAAGGTTACGGGTATCAAGCCCCGCCTCATTGAGCTTTTCAAGAAGCGAGGGATGGAATTCTTTTTCTTTTTTGCCGGGTCCACCGTTAGGGGGCCCTTTCTTCGTCATTTTCTCTTTCATAATCACAAAACGTTTCTGTAGTGTAATCCCCTTGTGTACCCGAAGACATTTTTGCACTCCCGGTACAGTTTTAATATTTCACTGCACTCCTCGGCAGTTTCGTCGGTAAAATAAATAAGGTTAAAGTCGCATTCAAAATCTGCGGCTCTGTCAAAATTGCACAGCGGCGCGGAGTTCAGAATGAAGCTCGCCCCGTTTTTGCATATGACCGGGAAGCGCGCTCCGGTCCTGTCCTCAAGAAAACTGTGTCCGCCGCACTCCGGGCACGGTAATCTGTTGGCGACAGGGCAGTTTCTTGTGACCATAAGGGGCAGTTTCCCGTAAAGTAATATGCCTTTACACACGTCTCCCCCGGTGATTTTTACATCATTTGCCCTGATTTCGGATGAAAGCAGCACATCCCGGGCCCCGAGCTCCTTTAAAACGGAGAGGGAAAGGGTGTTGAGCGCGTTCATACCGAAGCCGGATGCAAACGGCACGCCTGCTTTTTTTGCTGTCGCCACGCCGTCGAGGTTACAGCACCAGGCGAGCGTAACGCCGTAATTTACAAGCGTTTTCAGCTTTTCGATATATTTATCCGCGTTGGAGAAAACGTTAACGGGAATCTCCGCCGCTATCTGAGCGCCGGTAGAAGCGAGGCGCCTCACCGTTTTTTCGCCCGTTTCAAGAGGAATAATGATTCTCTGAGCCCCGGGAATAGTTTCCGGTATCTGTTTTTCAGAAAAAAAGCGGATATGAGTCTGTTTTGATGTTATTTCTCTGTGCGATTTTGTAAAGGTGAATTGCTTTACAGCTTTTTCTTCAAAATCCGACAGTTTTTCTTCGAGAGAAGCGAGCGCATCCCTGCGAAGAGCGTTCAGAACGGCTGCCGGAAGGAACAGACCGGGCTCGATTTCGGCTGTAATTATGCCCGGATAAAATACCGTGCCGCCGCATTTGCTTATCCGGGAGATTGCCTCCTCCTCCGTTAAGCACCTGTTCTGCGCCGCCTGCGGTATTTCGGGCGATACGGCGGTATATTCGCTGTTTCCCGATTTAACAGTGAGCTTCGCTCCGGATGAACCGACACTCAGATGCATATCCACCGGGAAAACGGGTTTTTCTTTTTCATAAAGTTTTTCAAGGCCTTTAAGCACGCCGGACGCGCTTACAACATCGTCCTTTGTCCTGATGCCGAACATATCTTTTCCGCGTTTCGCGTCAAAGTAGCCGGATGTAAATCCCGAGCGTGAGAAAACGGAATAGAGAGACGATAAAAGTTCTTCGTCCGTTTTGCCTTCAAGAGAGTTTCTGCAGGCGGTGACAGCCGCCGCAACATACTCTGGTCTTTTCATCCTGCCTTCAATCTTGAGGGAAGAAACGCCCGATTCTTCAAGCTCCCCCGCCCTCTCAATAAGCGACATATCCTTTAGGCTGAGGTTATACCCTCCCCTGCCGTTTACGCCGAACGGCAGACGGCACGGCTGGGCGGNNATCAGCTGCGGCATCAGCTCCAAAGTGCATAGATCCTTCGGACTGAGGAAGTAGCCGGTGCGTCCTTTGTCGTCCGTATAGGGCAGTCTGCACGGCTGGGCGCAAAGCCCCCTGTTGCCGCTTCTGCCGCCTATCACGCTGCTCATAAGGCACTGCCCCGAAAGGCACATGCACTGCGCGCCGTGAACGAAATGCTCGAGCGGAAGGTTTGTATATTCCGATATTTCTTTTATTTCTTCTTTTGAAAGCTCGCGGGGCAAAACGGCTCTTTTATAGCCCATTTCGCCGAGAAGCTCAACGCCGTATTTTGACTGCACGCTCATCTGCGTTGATGCGTGAAGAGGCATACCGGGGCAGACTTCTTCAGCAAGCGCGGCAACGCCGAGGTCCTGAACAATCAGGGCGTCAACGCCGCTCTTTGCCGCCTCTTTAATCTCTTCATACACACCGTCAATCTCGCTGTCCGTGACAAGGGTATTGAGGGTGAGATAAACTTTCACGCCGTGCCTGCGGCAGTAATCAACCGCCTGACGGAGTTCATCGCCGTCAAAATTGCCGGCATTTCTGCGGGCGTTGAAGTTTTTGCCGCCGAGATAAACGGCATCTGCTCCGCACCTGACAGCGGCAACAAGCGCCTGCATACTGCCCGCGGGCGCAAGCACTTCGGCTCTCATTTAATGCCTCTGAGAGCTTCGATTTCTTTTGTAAGCGAGGCAACCTCGCGCTTAGCGAGCTCCGCGTCCGTCCTGCTTCTCGCGGCATCCTCAAGGTATGCCTGAATCTGGGTGCGCAGATTATCGCAGTCCCTCTCGCTTTTCTTATAGAAATCCGCGTATTCGAGCGCGGTGAGCACCGCCGCCTGAGTAACGGAAATTCTGGCGTTTGACTGAACGAGCGCGTTTATCTTCTTATCGAGCTCGTCGGCAAGAGCGGAAACATATTCAAGGTCATCATCGGTGTTGATATTATAGTAACCGCCTGCTATGGTCAACTTGATTTTTTCCATGATAGTCACTCCCGAGATTATTTTGTCGTAAACTTATCTATTGTACATAATAATACAAACCGCCCGAAAAATAAAGTGTTTTTTTATTTTATTTTCGTTGCTATGTGTTTTTCGCTGTGATATAATCACTTAAAAGAATGATAAGGAGCGGAAAGATATTCCGCCTTGCGGTAAAAGAAATGTCCTTGCTTATTGCAATTATATATCTGGCGTTTGTGAGCCTCGGCCTTCCGGATTCTCTGCTCGGCTCCGGCTGGCCCGTGATGCATGTGGAGATGAACGCCCCGCTCTCAAGAGCGAGCATAATCACATCAATTATTTTCATTGCCACAATCACATCCGCCCTGCTGTCGGACCGCCTTATAAGAAAATTCGGCACGGGAAAAATAACCGCTTTCAGCGTCTTTTTAACGGCCGTTTCGATGATGGGTTTCTCGTTTTCCGGCAGATTCATTCTGCTCTGCCTCATAGCGGTGCCCTACGGTCTCGGCGCGGGAGCGATTGACGCCTGCCTCAACAACTATGTTGCCCTCCACCTTTCCTCAAGGCATATGAGCTGGCTTCACTGCTGCTGGGGAATCGGAGCTACAATCAGCCCTTATATTATGAGCGCGTGCATCGCCTCTCAATGGGGCTGGCGCGGCGGATACAGAACGGTTTCGATTATTCAGCTTGTGCTTGCCGCTTTTATGTTCGCGGCTATACCCCTTTGGAAAAAGGGCGAAAAATCAAACAAAGCGGCGCAGGAGGAATCCGTTAAGCTCACCCTGCCTCAGATTATAAAAACGCCCGGCACCGCGCTTATCTGCATCGCCTTCGCGCTCTACTGCTCCATTGAGCAGCTGCCCATTGTATGGGCGAGCAGTTACTACTCGGAGATTTATCACCTTAGTGCCGAAAAAGCGGCGTCCTTCGGTTCGCTCTATTATATCGGGATGATGACGGGTAGGGCGGCAATCGGCTTTGTGGCGGATAAAATAAACGATAAACGCCTCATAAGGTGGGGCATGGCGCTCGCTCTCTGCTCAACATTTCTCATAATCATCCCATTCGGCTCATACCGCCCATCGCTTGCGGGTTTCATCATCCTCGGGCTCGGATGCGCGCCCGTTTATCCGTCAATCGTGCACTCAACTCCCGAAAACTTCGGCAGGAAGTATTCGCAGTCCATAATCGGAGTGCTTATGGCGAGCGCATACACGGGTATGGTAATTTCACCGATTATATTCGGAAAACTGACGGAAATAATATCCCTTAAATATCTTCCGCACTGCGCGCTTATACTCGCGGCGATAATTCTGATACTCACAGAGAGCCTCAACAGGCTTGTCAAAAAAAGAAAATGCGAACCGGTGATAATATGAAAAAGATTATCTGCGCCATAGCGGCACTGAATTTAATAATCCTCTCGCTCACGGGCTGCGCCTTCGGCGGCAAAAAAACCGCGCTCACAATATCGGGCACGGACATTGACAGCGGGATTTACGCCTATTACCTTGACAGGGTTGAACAGCGCCCCGAGGACTACGGCCTGAATTCCGAATACAAAGCGGGCGAAGCGCGCGACGCGGCGATTGACCTTTGCGTGAGATACCTCGCGTTCAACACCTACTTCGCCGAAAACGGCCTCACGCTCTCGGTTTCCGAAAAAGTTTCGGTTTCGGATAATGTAAACAATTTCTGGATGCGAAGCGGAAATCACTATGAGAAAATAGGCGTGAGCAAGCAGACTCTCACAAAAATCCTCACCTCCGAGGCTTATGAAAACGCAATATTTGCCTATCTTTACGACAAGGGCACGGATAACGCCGAGGCAGAGGAGAGAATCAAGGTTTATTTCTACGGCAACTATGTCGCGTTCCGCAACATCTGTGCCTACTACACAACGGACGACGGCTCGGGAAGAATAACCGAGCAGGAAAGGCTCGCGCTTGTGGACACCTTCAACGCGATCGCCGCGGCGTCGGGAGCGGACAGCGACGGCTTCACAACCGCCTGCTCGGACGCGGGCTACGCGGCATCCGACATCGTGGTGCTTGAAAAGAGCAACGAGGGCTACCCCGCCGGCTTCTTTGAAAATGTAAACGGCATGCAGTTCAATGAGGTCAAGGTGTTTGAATACTCCGACAGCATTTTTGCCGTGCGCAAGGAGAGCCTCGTGGAGCTCGGCGACGGACTCTACTCCTCCTACCGCGACACCTGCATAAAGAATATGCACGCGGATGAGTGGAGCGCGTTTGTTGAGGACTACATCTCGGCCTTCACCGTTGACGCTGAAAATGTGTGATTACAGTATAATTTCAGGGCTTGCAGCTGTGACACTGCAAGCCCTGTTTTCTTATTTATCAACCGGGTTCAGGGAGGCGAGGAAAAAATCCGCCTCTTCGCGGTTTCCGAGTATAATAACGGTTTTGTCCGCATATTTTTTTATGCGCTCAAGCACAGTAGGGCGGTTTACGCTGTTGTAGTTCTTAACGAAATCAATAAATTCCTCATCAACTTCGCCCTCGCGCTCGGTCCACGGCATATCGGGCCTTTCCCGCCCGCGCCTTGACTCTATGCCTTCAAGGCAAACGGCGGGGGGATAATCGAGGAAAATGATTGTGTCGCAGAGCGACATCCTCAGCTCCATTGTGGAGCCGTAATTGCCGTCAATTATCCATTCATCCGTTTCGCCGATTTCTCTGACTTTTTCAATAAGCTCCTCGCGCGGTATAAATGTTCTGTCCGCGCGCCAGCGAATCAAATCAAGGTGATAAAGCGGAAGGCCGGTTATATCGTGCAGGGCTCTTGAAAAAACGCTTTTGCCGCTGCCCGGGCAACCGATGACAATAACTTTTTTCATTTCGGAATTACCTGTCATTTTTTATTTGCCTAAAGGTCCGCCCGGAAGGACGGACCTTTAAATTTGTTTTATCAGAACGGTTTATGGCCTGTGAACAGCCTTACGAGTATGCCGTAAAGTCTGCCGGGGAATTCGCCGTAATACTTGATGTAGTAGTCATACTCTATGCCCTCGGCTATGAGCGCCGGCTCGGTTTCGGTGCCGAGGCCGAGCGCCTTGAGCTTTTCGAGCACGGCTCTCGCGATGGCGATATTGCCCTGCGTATTGGGGTGCACGGTATCAAGGGCGATATACTCCCTGTGGTTGTTGATAACCGCGGCAACATCAACTATTTCATATGCGCCGGGATTTTCCTCGAGATAGGAGTAAATCATCTTGTTCACGGTTTCCGTGCCGTGCAGGTAAGCGGAGCCGAGAGGGCCGTACCACGAGCAGGGAACGGTCTGCATAAGAATAACCACATCGGGGTTAAGTGTTTTTATCTCGGCGATAATCTTTTTGAAATTCTCCGCCATCTGCACCGTAAGGCGCTTGAAGGTGGAGGTTTCAATGCCCACAAGCAGGCCCGCGGCGATGCCGACAACACCGCTGTCGGTGAAATAGTCGTTTCCGCCGATTGATAAGCTGATAATCTCCGCTTCAGAGATAAGCTCCCGCGCGGACTCGTTTCCGGTTATCTGACTGAGAAGGCCTTCGGTTGTTCTCGCCGTTCTCGCGATGTTATTGTAATTATAGCCGTTTGTATTCGCGACAATCGCGCCGTATGACGCCTCGTCGGGGTTCGCGACGCCGTAGCCCTCCGCTATGGAGTCGCCCATGAGCAGGTAATCCGGCTTTTCGGTAAGCGCGCCATATGCCGCCGTTGTGAGCAGCGACAGGGCGACCATAAGGGAAAGCGCGAGCGAAACGGCTCTCTTCATTTTTTTCATTTTTCTTCCTCCCGGGTTATCAGAATTTTCCTCCGCCGCCTCCGTGCGTTACCCCGCCGGGCGAAACGTGCACGGATGAGCCGCCCGAAAAACCGCCTTTTGAACCGCTGTCGGGGGGCGGGTCTTTGGGCTTGGGAACGGCCGTAACATTGGAATAAAGGAAAATATCATTGTGGTTCATAAGATTCAGCGAATCCGAAACTGCGTATGACGCCGCGCCGCTCTTTGCGGAAACGCTCTTGAGCTTGCCCTTCATTGAAGAAGTTGAGAAGAAAGCGGCAATCGCGCCGAGAATGGCGCTGATTATGCCCGAGCGCGCCGCCGGGAAAGAATGTTCGGGGATGAAATCCGTTTCGGGAAAATCCACGGGCTCCTGACTGCCTGAATAGTCATAAATATTGCCGTTTCTGCCTTCTGTTATAAGGGTTTCACTGCGTGCCGCAAATGCCGCGAAAGCGTTGTAATAATCGCCCGAGCTGAGATATGAAAGCATATAATCCTTAATGCTCTCAATGCCCGCATCGGTGATATAATTTATGCACTCGCCCGAGGTTGTTATCCAATAATCTCTGTCTGCCATACTCAGAATGAGGGCCACGCTGTTTGCGCCGAGGTCGTGGCTTTCAACATAGTTGTCGGCGAACTGCATTATATCATAGTAGCCGTAGTCTTCCATATCGTCAAACGCGGCAACGAGTATCTCCGCTCCGCTGTTTGCGCCGGCTTCGGCAAGTAAATCGCTGAGCTTAGCCTCCTCATCGGATGAAAGAAGGTCCGCTTCATCGTAAACTCTTCCGCTTGCGGCAAAAGCGCCGACACTGAAAGCAAAAACAAGCATGAGCGCGGTGAGAATAACAAGAATTTTACGTGCGTGTTTCATCTCATCGCCCCCTTACCTGAAAATAATGAACTGAAGCAGGAAGGACGCGGCGGCAACGCCCGCGGCAATAGCGGCAAAATACTTTTTATATTTGCCCTTGTCCACAGGAAGGTCGCCGACGAATTTACCCGTCTGCCCGTTCATGGCAAAGGTGTATTTCTGCCCGTTCCACGTTGTGTTGAGAATCCACACGGGGCAAAGGGCATATTTCGCTTTGCTGTCTTCAAGATTTATGCTGCTGCTTTCAACCTCAACGGTCGCGTAGCCGCTGACGGTGGTTCTGAATGTATCCTCTGTGCTTTTCTTTATTCTCTCATTCGCTCTTATGCACGAGGTTTCTTCATCCACATCGTATTTATCCGCAAAGTAGCCCGCGAGATAGGCTGTCTGGAAATCGACCGCCTCGGCATAGTTGAACGGCTCAATGGACTCCATAAGCATATCGTCCATATTTCTCGACCCGTCAACGGGCACGTTTGTGAATGAGAGCGTGCCCTCTCTGTTTATGCCGTAATAGGAAGTTTCCGTGTACATATTTTTGGCATCTTCCCAAACTCGGGTGCGGGTTGCTTTATATTTTATGTTTGCCTGAGCTGTCGCGTCAAAAAGCCAGAAGGGCACATAGATGCCCTTGATTTCGTCAATGTGGTTTTCGTCCCTGAACACTTTGGGCAGGAGCTTCTTGCCCTCAAGGTGCTTGAGAAGGCCCGCCTTCGCGGCATTTTTGTCAAGCTTGAACGGAATAACGAAATCCGGCCTGAGCATACCCGAAAACTGCTGCATCATAACCACGGGGTTTCCGCAGTAGGGGCAGGATGTGGCGGCTGTGTTGGCGTCGCCTATTATTTCACCGCCGCAGCTTTTGCACACATAGGAACGCAGGTTCTGCGCCTCTTCGGCCGACAGACCTGTGTCGGGCGTGCTCTCCCACTGCATATTGTCCTGCTGCTCCTCAAGCCTCAGATCGAATTTTTTGAGTGCTTCCATCTCAAACTCCGTGTCGCAGTACGGACACTTCATCTTCTGAAGCGAGCTGTCAAATTTCAGCGCGCCGCCGCAGCACGGGCACTTATATTCCTGGAGTTGTGACATATTATGTCTGCCTCCCGATTACTGAAAAATTTCTGCCGTACAGTTATCCCGTACGGCAGATTTACGTGAAATTAATTATTTGATGTCGTCTGCATCAAACGGATCGCCGCATTCGGGGCAGAACTTGGGAGGATTCTTGGGGTCTGCCGGCTCCCATCCGCACTTGTCGCACTTATAGAGAGGTGCGCCGGCGGGCTTCTTTGCTCCGCACTGCGGGCAGAACTTGCCCTTGTTTACAGCGCCGCATGAGCAGGTCCAGCCTTCTTCGGCGGGTTTCTTTGCGCCGCACTCGGTGCAGAAGTTGCCTGTTGCGGTTGCGCCGCAGGAGCATACCCAACTGCCTGCCGCGGGCGCCGCGGGCGCTGCCGCAGGTGCTGCGGGAGCTGCGGGCTGCTGCTGACCCATAGCATAAAGGTTGGCGGTGTTCATTGCGCCTGCCGCGTTCATGGCCATACCCATGCCCATAAAGCCGGTCATTGCGCCGGCTTCGTTGGTTGCCGCGCCTCTGAGAGCGTCTGCAGTTGCGCCGGTGATGGCGGCTGCGCCCATGGTGGGATCGGCATAAACAACGGTCTCCTGAATCTTCTTGATGCGCTCCTGATCCTCTTCGGGAAGAGTTACGGAGCCGACCGCTACGGAAACAACCTCAAGGCCGCGGATTTCGCCCCACTTGTTTGAAAGGGCTTCGTTCATCGCCTCCTCGAGCTCGGTTACGTGTGAAACAATGCCGCTCGGGCGGATTTCAAGCTCGCTGAGTTTGCCGAACGCGGGCTGAAGAGCGCTGATAAACTCGGTCTTGAGCTGACGGTCTATTTCATCTCTTCTGTATTCGGACTGTACGTTACCGCAGACATTTGCATAGAAAAGAAGGGGATCCGCGATTCTGTAGGAATAAACGCCGCTGCACTTGACGGAAACATCGATATCAATGCGCGCGCGCTTGTCAACAACTCTGAAGGGGATGGGGCTGGGTGTGCCGAAAAGGTTGTCGATTATCTCTTTGGTGTTGAAATAATAAACTCTCTGATCCTTTGCTACGTCGCCGCCGTAGGTGATACGTGCACCGATCTCCTTAAAGGTGGCAAGGATGCTCTCACCGAGCTTGCCTGCGAAGATACTGGGTGACGATGAAGAATCATAAGTGAACTGACCGGGCTCGGCACAGATCTCAACAACCTTACCCTGNNTCCTTGCCGGTGTCGCCGCCGTAGGTGAATCTTCTGCCGAGAACCTTGAAGGTCTCTTTGATTGAATCCTTGAGTTTGCCTGTGAAGATTGAGGGCTCGGTGGAGGTGTCATAGGTGAATTCGCCGGGCTCTGCGCAGACTTCAACTATTTTGCCCTGCTCAACGATAATCATGCACTGACCGTCGGCCACGGCGATGCCGGAACCGTTTGAAATGATGTTATCGTTGCCGCTGGTGTTGGATGAGCGGGATGTGATGCGTTTTTTACCTTTGGTGACAAGAACATCCTTGTCGAGTGCTTCGCAGTAGAAAAACTCTTTCCACTGATCGGCGAGTGTTCCGCCTAATGCGCCGGCGGCAGCTTTAATAAGGCCCATGAGTAAAGACTCCTTTCGGTTTTATATACAGAAAAATTATATCACACGGGAAAATTCATGTCAATAAAACAGGGACTCCGCGCGGCTTGGCTAAATGCACAATTTTATCGCCTTTTATAAGACTAAATAAACAAAAAAGAACTGTGTTGTTGCAAATAATTTAACGCTATGTTAAAATATAAAGGATTTTCAGGAGAGGAGAAATGCCTGTGGCCTCAAATTTGGCTGAAGAGGAAGTTGTAAATGAATCTATGTCAACGGCCGCGGCTCATAAGGACCGCCGATATGTAGGCACCAAAGAGACCGCCGCATACATTCTTTACGACATTGCCCAATCCTTCAACATCAACAAATACACCGATATCTATATCACCGATATAGTTAAAATCGGTCTTAAATTCCAGAGCGTTGTCAGCTTCATAGTCGGCCTTTGGGACATTGTCAATGATATGTTCCTTGCCGCTATCGTTGACAAAACGAGGACCCGCTGGGGCAAATTCAAGCCCTGGCTCATAGTGTACGCCATACCCGGCGTTATGCTCTGCATCCTTTACTGGACAATGCCCCTCACAATCGGCGCGCGCGGGATGTACGACATGGGAAAACTCGGGTTTTACCTGATACTCAGCCTCGTGCAGAACCTCGCGGGCTCACTCAGCGGTATCGCCAGAACGGGCATGCTCGCGACGATAACGCCCAATGTTATCGACCGCACACGCCTTATCACGGAGGCAAACCTGCTCTCGGGCTTTGTTGAAAAGGGTCCCGAAATAATCATGGGTCTTCTCATAGACCTTGTAAACCACGGGAAGCTCAAAATAAAGATGCCCTCGCTCTATGTTTCGGCGGGCGTTTTCTGCAGCATCGTGAGCGGACTTTTCGCTATCATATTTGCATTCATTGCAAAAGAAAGAGTCAACCAGACTGTTGACAAGCCCAGCATCAAGGCGAGCTTCAAATCCATATTCACAAACAAGCCCCTGCTGCTCATCACCCTCTCCGAATTCCTCGGAGCGTTCAGCATCGGCTCCGGCGTAAACTATTATTACATAAACGTTCTCGGTCTCGCGACGATGTCCACAATTGTCGGCATACCGGGCGCGATTGTATCCCCCATTTCTTACTCCTATGTGCCCTGGGCAAGAGAAAAATTCTCCACAAAGACACTCTGGATTTTCGGCTCGCATATCAACGATTTCCTTATGGTGGGCGTTTTCCTCATCGGTTCAATCAACAAGAACTACAAGAGGCTCAGCGTGATGATACCGGCGTTTATGCTGCGCGAAACCATATGGATGTTCTTCTGGGGCATAAGGTCCGTTATTCCGGAGGAAATGAGAAACGAATCCATCGACTACGGCGAGTGGAAAAACGGCTACAGAAACGAGGGCCTCACGGGCGTTGCAAAAGAGCTGCCCAGAAAGCTTATCAATACCTTCGGCAACACAATAAAGACCATCATCCTTCACAAGGTCGGTTATGTCGAGGGAGCGGGCTTTGGAGGACAGAGCGAAAAGACAGAATATTCGCTCTTCTGGATGTGCACCATCCTGCCCGTTATCACGAGTATTGCTTCCATATTGCCCAAGCTCTTCTATGACCTGAGCGGTGAAAAGAGAGAGAGAATGTATGCCGAGATGTTTGAAAGACGCGCGGCAATGGCTCAGGAAGTAAAAGAACTTGATAAAATAGCCGAAGAAGAGAGCGGAAAAGAAGCTTAAATCCCCGGCTGAAAGAAACAGAATATATCGTAAACGCTCACGGGCAGATGCCTGTGAGCGTTACTTTCTTATACATCTTCGTAATTTTCAATGTATTGGTTTAGTTCTGTTGCACTGCAGATAGGAACGATTTGAAGATATTCTTCATTTTGGAAGGGCTTGAGCAGAAGAGTCTCACATATTGAACATAAGAATCAGCACGGCAAACTTCCGCATACAATATAGTTGCATACGCATAAAACGCACTGTGCCAAGCGGGAAATCCCCGCTTGGCACGCTGTTTGTTATCCGGAGTTTATCCTGCTCTGCTAAACAAACTCAGAAGAACAGCAAAAATATTCCGTATAAACTCCATAATCTTATTTTGTATAATTTCGGTTGATGAAAGGCTCTTGATTTCAAACTGTTCGGTAATCAAGCCGGAATAATTGCCTTTTCCGTTTATCCTGACAGTAGCGGTACCCGAAGCCACATTGTTATAGTAAGTAACATCATAATCCGTGCCTTTTATAAGCATTCTGCCGTCAACCTTAACCTTTACTGCGGGTGTAACTTCCTTTCCGGTATAGTTCTGAGTCGGAATGGAAGAAACCGTTCCGGAAGAAATATCCCTGGTATAAATAGTAAAGTGAGCAGTTGAGGAAAGCATTTCGTAATCCCCTTTGCCGTTTACATAAACATTTGCTGTTCCGGCATTGACATTGTTTGAATATGATATGCTGAAGTCAACACTTTTTTCCAGCCTGTCACCTGAGCAGGAAACATTTATTTCGGGCTTGATTGCTTTGCCGGTGTAAGCATAATTTGGTATCGGGTCAATTACAAGTGTAGTAACTCTGATTCCGTTTGCCTGAGCATAAAGATGAGCAGGAGAATTTTCTGTGCAGTAAATTGTAAGCTTCGGGCAGTTTATAAACGCATCATTTGCTATTTCTGTAACACTGTCGGAAATGACCGCCTTTTCAAGATTTTCACAATTTGCAAAAGCTTTTGTCTCAATTGTTTCAACAGTTCCGCCTATGCCGACGGTTTCAAGCGACATATTGTTTTCAAATGATTCTTCTGCGATAATCGTGAGTGCAATTTGCTCTTCCTCATCTTCGTAATACTCTTCTTCAATGCTGCTTTCAGAAATTGCGCTTTTTGCTTTGAGTGGCGCGCTCTGCTCAAGATTTTCCTCCGGCTCCGAATAATCTGTCGACTGTGAAACAGAGCCGAGAGAAATGGTTACTATATCGGTGTAAGCAAAAGCTCTGAGGTTTGTTGTTGAAAGATTATTAAAGTTGAAATTTGTGAGTTTTTCACAGCCCCAGAACGCAGCAACATCCACCTTTTTTATCGGTGAATTCCATATAACCGTTTCAAGTTCAGAACAGTTGAAAAATGCAAGCATTCTGATAGTTCTGACACTCATCGGCAGGTATATGGATGTAATTTTTTTCTGATTGGCAAACAGTCCTTCGCCGATTGCTCTGACCTTGTTGCCAATTACGATATTATTTAAGGAAACTTTGAATGGAGACAAATCCCTATATCGTGTTTGATTTAGATCCGGCTCTTCTTTGACATCTGTGACCGTAAGCGAAAATTTTGTTGAAGCATCAACTGCATTATAATACAGAATTTTCAGATTGTTACATCCCGTAAAAGCGTCATTTGAAATATACGCGACATCTTCGCCTATGGTAAGTGTTTCAAGCATAGCACAGCCCATAAATGTCTCTTTATAAACAGCTGTGACTCCTCTGCCGATTTCTGCGGTTTTAAGCCGTGTTGCTCCTGTAAAAGTGTTACTCAGTTCAAGCCCTTCGCCTGAAATACTAACTCTCTCTAAAGAGGATTCTTTAAAAAGATTAATTCCTGTTCGTCTGAGGCTGCACATATTAGCCTCTCTGATTCCGCTCGATGCAAATGCGCCGTCGCCAATAGCTTTCACGCTGCTTAAGAAATTAAAATCGGCTAGTGAAGAGCAAAAACTGAAACAATATGCCCCGATATAAGTTATTACTCCTCTTACGGTAATATCATTCAGAGAAGTGCAGTTTTTGAACAGGGAATTGCCGAGTGAGGTTATTTTTGAGGGAATGACAATCCCGGTAAGAGAAGTGTTTTCAAAGGCATAATCGCCGAGATACTCAAGCGACTCCGGCAGAGTTATTCCGCTCAGCGCCGCGCAGTACCCGAAAGCATCAAGACCGATTTCCGTAATTCCTTCCGGCAGGTTTATGCTTGAAAGCTGACTGCATCCGTAAAAAGCGTATGTACCTATTCCTTTAATACCGGCAGGCAAATGTACGGAAACAATATTTGTGTTGTTTATGAATGAATAATCGCCGATTCTTACAACAGAGTGCCCGTCAAGAGCAGAAGGAATATTTACCGATGCGGCTGTGCCGGTGTATGCGGTGATTACCGCTTCGGAATGCGAATTTAGAATATATTCATAATCTCCGCTTAATGTTGTTTCATCGGGCTCGCCGTGGTCAAACCATATGCCGCCGTTTGGGTCAATATGTCTTGTATAACCGCTGAATGCTGCCGATATTCCAAGATCATTCGGTATACCTTTTTTGAATACAACTTTAGGTGTTGAACACGAACTGCTTTGGAACCCATAAACATTCATAGGAATAACTGTGCCGTTAAAAACAATCTCTTGTGATGTAGATACCGGTGGACAATACTGAACATTGTTCTTGTTAATTGTCAGTTTTTTGACGGGAGAAGTGCCCAAAACGGAATTCAAATTATGAAGAATATCCCAATTGCCTTCTCCTAATTCCATGCAGTCGTGTTCCGTGTCTTTCGCAGCAGGAACGGTAACTTCTGTTATGCCTGTATTATTAAAGGCTAAAAACAGACCGATAATTGTGGATGGAAGTTTTATTTCAGTTAGTTTTGTGCATCCGGAAAAGGGAGAATCTATCATATATTCAAGCCCTTCTGAGAGAACAACTTTACTGAGATTTGTACAATTTGCAAAGCATTTACCTGCGAGCATATAAACGCTTGAGGGTATTTTGACATAGGTAAGGTTTTCGGTGTGGCAGGTTGATGACGGCTTGAACGCATTGGGGCCGATTCTTCCTACCGTGTATCCGTCAATCTTTGATGGAATAGTCAAACGAGTCGCGTTTCCTGTGTATCCGATTATTACAATCCTGTTTGACGGCAAATATCTGTCATAGTTGCTTCCCAAGCCTATTCCGACAGACTGCGGCACATCCGTAGGCAAATCAGCCTGATAGATATAATTGCCCGATACATATTGTTTATTGCCTAAGTCTGCCGTAGGCTTATCACCGACAACGAGTGTTGCATTTGCATCCGGTTTTATATATGACCAGTTAAACAGACTGCCGGCCATCAATGCGCACAAAACAAGCGCAATAAGCTTTTTAAAAGTGTCTTTCATTTCAATACCTCCTTCATCACAAATTCGCTTGTGCAGCCGCAATACTCTATTTTTACTGCGGCGGTATTCCTGAACGGAAGTTTTGTTTCGTTAATCGTTACGCTGTACTCCCCGGAAGGAAGCTCCTGCTCCTTTCCGTCGCTGTAAACCGCGTAAACCTGCATTCCGCTTAAGTCCGGCTCACCATTGTAGGTGAAATCAAAGCCTTCGGGGAATGTGGCATAGATAGAATTGAGTATCGGCGTTTTTTCGTTATTCAGAATTCTGACCTTGAAGCTTTCGGTGAAGCCGTAAGCCGTGACCGTAACTGTCTGCTCGCCTGCTTTTTCGGCAAAGGGAGAATCAAATTTTACTGTATAATCATCCGTTGTATAGCTTCCTTCAGTTGTCAAAGCAACAACCTCAAGCCCCGTTTTATCAAAGCTCTCTCCCACATAGTATTCACGGCGGAAGCTGTCGCCGAATCTCAGCTCAATCCATTTGATTTTTATTATCTGTGTTGTGCTTTCATCTGCTTTGGCAGTAGTGGTTTCGGGAATCTGTTCGGTGACCGGTTCAAGCTCATATACATTGAATAATTCTCTGAAATACTTTGCTACATCACGGGCAATCTCGGACGGCGAGCCCTGAGTTGTGACAGCGCCGATTCCGATAACAACCGCCAGAGCGGCGGCGATTGCCGCTATCTTAAACGCGGGCGATTTGGGCGCAATGCCGATTCTCTTCATAAAATCCCGGTCTGAGATAACAGGAAGTATATCGGCGCCGTTTTCACGGATACAGTTTATCGCGTCGGCGTATTCGTCTATAAGGTCAAAATCTGTTTCGTCGCCTTTGGCGAGTTCTTCATCAATAAGGTTATTAAGATATGCGCAGAGAGCTTCTTCAAGGTTTCCGGTGAAATCTTCGCTGAGAAGTATGCTCTTATTTACAACTATTGCACTCAATTCATCCGCCTCCTTTCTCATATACTTTCATTTTTACTTTATCTTTCAGGCGTTTCAGTCTCATAGAGACCGCTGCGGGTGAAATACCCAGCATAACGGCAATATCGTTAACTGCGGTTCTGCGCACAAACCGCAAATCGTAAAGCGCTTTTTCGTCATCCGAGAGAGTTTTAATCAACTCCTCTGCCAGCAGGTCATAGTCCGTTTCGTCAACCGCGGCGAGATAACCGGCATCGACCGATGCGATATCCTCGGCNNNNTATTCAAGCGGAACATTTCTCTGCTTGGCTTTGGCACTTTCCTCTTTACGCCGCTTGACGAAATTATCAGCCGTGCGGTAAAGGAACGCCCTCGGGTTTTCTATTGTTTCCCCTGAATTCAGTTTTTGCTGCAGCACCAG
>DBWO01000027.1:7809-11336 GCA_002309055.1 Ruminococcaceae bacterium UBA1236 | reverse complement strand
AGTCAGCTTAAATCGCAAATCTAACGGAAATCATTCAGATTCTTTTACAGCTTATCATATCACAGAAACACTTGCAATTTAAACAGGAATGATTTCTCAGGCTTTATTCACGTTAAAAATCTGCTTCAATACGCAAAAGAATCAAAGCAAATCAAGGAAAATGAAATATCGGCGTGACCGAAATCACGCCGAATTCTTTGAAAATATTGACTTTTTCAGTGTTATCGGGATAAATCAATCAGATGCTTTCAACCGTGAAATCAATCATTATACCTTTGCGGTCTATTTCGAGCTTTGTGTATTTTACGCCCGCGGCGTCAAACATTCTCTTGGACGCTCTGTTGCCGGGGGTGCCGTCATATTTATCGGAAAGATAAATGACCTCTTTTATGCCGCACTGTATAATCGACTTGGCACACTCATTGCACGGGAAAAGGGCGACATAGATTTTGCACCCCTCAAGGTTTGCGCCCCTCGCGTTGAGAATGGCGTTAAGCTCAGCGTGGCACACATAAGGATACTTGGTGTCGTATTCGTCACCGGCTCTGTCCCACGGAAACTCGTCATCACTGCAGCCCATGGGGAAACCGTTATAGCCCATAGACATAATACGGTTTTTATCATTTACTATACAGGCGCCGACTCTGGTGTTGGGATCCTTGCTGCGGTATGAAGAAAGCATGGCGATACCCATGAAATACTCATCCCATGAGATATAGTCCTTCCTTTTGGGCATAAAACTGCCTCCCTTATGTTACTTCCCGGATATTTTAACATAAGGGAGGAATAAATTCAAGATTTAAGAAAACATTTATTTAATCAGGGACTTTACTTTTCGTTTATACTCAAGGAATTCTTCCGAAAGCGTAAAATCCTCGCCTCTCGGACCCGGAGCGTCAATCCTTACTTCGTTTTCAATTCTGCCGCCGCTGAGAATGCAGACTCTGTCCGACAGGAGAATTGCCTCGTCGATATCGTGAGTGATAAACAGGGTTGAAAGGCGGATTTCTTCCATAATTCCGGTATACCATTCCTGCATTTTGGTCCTGGTGATTGCGTCAAGAGCGGAAAACGGCTCGTCAAGCAGCACAACGCCGTCTGAGGCAAGGTATGTTCTCAGAAGCGCGGCCCTCTGCCTCATACCGCCTGAAAGCGCGTACGGGTAAAGCGACTGTGTTCCGTCAAGGCCGAAAATGCCGAAATATTTTTCCGCCTCGGCCCTCGCCTCTTTTTTGTTCATCCCTTTAATCACAAGCCCGAGCGAGGCGTTATCAATCACTTTCTTATAGGGCAGAAGCAGATCCTTCTGCAGCATATAGCTGATGTGCCCGGGGCTTCCTGTTATGTCCTCGCCCCTGAGGGTGACTTTGCCGCTGTCCGGCGGCATAATGCCGGCAATGATGTTAAACAGCGTTGTCTTGCCGCCGCCGCTGACTCCGAGCAGCGAGACAAACTCGCCCTCCTCAAGGCGGACGCTTACATCTTCGAGTACCTTTTTCGGGCCGAAAGATTTATTGATTTTTTCAGCTGATAAAACCGTCATTTCTCTCACCCGGGGAGATAATCGTTTGAAAAGCCTGTTCCTGCGGGAATCTCCGCGTCAATCGCATTATTATCAAAGCACCATTTATAGAAGGAATCCCAGCGGCTCGCGTCAATTCTGCCCCAGGCCTCGCCGTCCGCGATATACTGCTCCGAAATCCAGCGCTGGCTTGCTTTTACGAATTCCTCTCTGCCTTTAAGCGCTCCCGTCTCATCGCTGTTTATGAGTATTTCGGCAGCCTCGTCCGGATTTGCCGCCGCGTAATCATATCCCTTCGCGATTGCGCGCAGGGCGGCCTTTGCCGTTTCGGCGTCATTCTCGAGGAAGCTGTTGTTTGCAATAATCACGGGTGAATAATAATCAAACGCCGCGTCATAATCCTTATAAAAAGCAAAGTCAAATTTGCCCGTCATCTCCGCGTTTATGCCGTCCCACGCATAGTAGATGCAGAGAGAGTCAAACACGTTGTTTTTAAGCGCCTCGGCGGCATTGGTCGGATAATCCTGGATATAGTTTATTTTTGAGGGGTCGCCGCCCGCGTTTTTGCAAAGGTAATCGGTCATCGCGAGCTCAATGGGAGCCATATATGTGGCGTACTTGTCGCCCTCAAGGTCTTTGGGAGTTGTAAGCTCTCCCTCGCGGGCAAGAATGCCGGCGGTGTTGTGGTTAACTATGGCCGCAACGGCAGTGATGCCGAGCCCCTGAATGAAGCTCGGGGCAAGGTAATCCTGAAAATCTATCGCAAGCTGCACCTTTCCCGCAGCGCAGAGCTCGGTAGCCGTGCCCTCTTCGGGCTGGATAATCTCAACCTCAAGGTTTTCCTCGTCAAAATATCCTTTTTCCTCAGCGACAAAAATGCCCGAGTGATTGGTGTTCGGGGTATAGTCAAGGCAAAGGACGATTTTTTTCTTTTCATTTGTTCCGCTGTTCTGAGAGCCGCAGGCAGAGGCGGCAAAAACGAACACAAGCGCCAGTAAAACGGCAATTATTTTTTTCATAAAGATATCCTCACTTTCAGGTTTTTTTATAAGGCATTGAAAGCTTCTCTATAAGCCGCACAAGGCCCATAAGAAGCAGAGATACCAGGCAGATAAATACAATAACGGCAAACATCTTATCAAAAGAGTATGCCTTTTTGACCCTCGTCATATATACTCCGAGGCCGTTGTTTCCGCCGAGCCACTCGGCAATGAGCGCGCCGACAACGGCATAGGACGAGGCAATACGAAGCCCCGAGAAAAAGCCGGGTACGGCGGAAGGCAGCTTGACGTGGCGGTAGATGCCTACCCTGCCCGCGCCCATTGAGCGCAGAAGATTCACACTGTCCTCATCAACGCTTTTATAGCCGTCAAGCAGCCCTATCGCGACGGGGAAAAACGTGGTGATAATCACAAGCGTTATGCGCGGGGCCATGCCGTAACCCATCCACAGCACTAGAAGCGGCGCTATCGCAATGGTGGGTATCGTCTGGCTGATGACAAGCAACGGATAAAAAGCTTTGAATATAAACTCAAATTTATCCATGAGAGTAGCAATCACAAAGGCGATTACAATACCGGCGGCAAGCCCGTAGACCGCCTCCTGCAGTGTAAAGACCGCCTCTTTCGCCATATAGCTGAAATTATTTACAAAGGCGGAAAGAACTGCGCCCGGAGACGGAAGCATAAACGCAGGAACAATCTCCCCTTCGCTCACGGCAAACCAGATGAGCACAATCACCGCGAGGGCAAGCGCTGTGGGCAGGAAATTACCGGTGATGCTTCGAAACTTTTTTGTCAATCGTCAGCACCTCACCTTCCGGGCAATAGACGACCTTTATGTAGGAGCTCACACTCGGACAGCCGGCTTTGATTGCGACCTTCTGGCAGTTTGCGGCAATTTCCATCAGCTCGTCGTAGCTCTCGCCCTCTATTGTTGTTTCAAAGGGGCCCACATAGCAGTTAAGCCCCGTGCTTTTAATATAAGCTATCACTTCGTCAACTAT
>DBWO01000027.1:4314-7734 GCA_002309055.1 Ruminococcaceae bacterium UBA1236 | reverse complement strand
AAAACAAACCCCGTATAACAATATACGGGGTGCATAAGCGTTTTTTTCCTACGCCCGAATTACCGGGATCAGGTTCACGGGTATAATCTCAGCCGAAATATTCAGCACCCCTGCGTATTATTCTGTTTTTATACTTCCTTATTATCCTTTGCCTCTGCTTTTCCCTCGGGAGTGTCTCTGTAAAACTGTGTTTTCGGATTCGGGTGTGAAAAGCTCGCCCAGAGATTGTCTGCAACGGGCTTCCACTGCGAGGCGAATCTGTCACACTTGCCGCAGAGCTCGTCAACGCTCTCCTTCTTGATGAGGTCGGTTGAATCCGCGCCCGTTTCTTTGATGATTTTGCGAAGGCACTCGGGATTTTCAAGCATCGGGCAGGGCCTTAAGTGGTTGTCGTTGAAGGGCTGATTATGATAGTAAGCCATAAACAGCGGGCTCTGAAGACCCTCGAGAATGGTTTTGCTCCTGATGTTTGAATCGGAATAGTGAACAAACACGCAGGGCTCCATATCGCCCTCGGAATTTATGTGAAAATAGTTTCTGCCGCCCGCTATACAGCCGCCGACATATTCCGCGTCATTCTGGAAATCGAGGAAGAAGAGGGGCTTGCCCTCCTTTGGATTTCTGACCTTGCGCAGCCAGGTGTACATATGCATGCGCTGATCAGGTCTCGGGATAAGCTCCGGGTCTGCCATATGGCCGACCGGCATATAGTTGAAATAGAAAGCGAATCTCACGCCTTTTTCTATCATCAGATCAAGGAATTCGTCGCTTGTTACAAGCTCAATGTTGCTGCTCGTGTAGCACACGGAAATGCCGAAGAAGATGCCGTGCTTTCTGAGCAGGTTCATCGCTTCAATCGCTTCTTTGTAGGCGCCCTCTCCCCTGCGCTCATCGTTGCTCTCCTCGCTGCCCTCAATGCTGATAGCGAGGGTGAGGTTGCCCGCCTTGCGCATTTCTTCGCAGAATTCCTCATCAACGAGCGAAGAGTTGGTGTAGGCAAGGAAAGCGCAGTTTGGATTTTCTTTGCAGAGGGTGAGAATATCGTTCTTTCTGATGAGGGGCTCGCCGCCCGTGAACATATATACGTGAGTGCCCAGGCGCGTTCCCTGGTCAACTATGCTGCGCATCTCATCGAGGGTGAGATTTGACTTATGGCCGTATTCGGCGCTCCAGCAGCCCTTGCAGTTTTTGTTGCAGGCGCTTGTCGGGTCGAGCAGCATAATGAACGGGATGTTGCACTTGTATTTTTCTCTGTTGGCGCGCACGGCCTTTGTGCCCGCGACGCCCGCTCCGAGCCCGATTGCGAGAAGGAGCTTTTTGAGATACTCGCCGTCACATTCGTTGACCACTCTCTCGGCGTAACCGTACCAGACGCTCTCGGGGTCGCTCACCGCATTGCGGAAGGCCTCGAGGTTTTTCTTCGGGAATGTGTTACCGAGGAATTTTTCGCCGAGGTTAATCAGCTTCACGATGTTTTCGGAAGGATTCTTTTTGACATACTTATACATTCTGTCAAAGGTCAGACTGCCTGCGGCGCGCTGATACTTTTCTGATGCAGTTATCAAAGAACTCCCTCCTTTACGGCGTTAATATTCACCATATTATAACATAAAAAGGCAATAAATCAACAAAAAAGTAAAAAATTTACATTTCGGGCCGGAAACTCCCGGCGGTAATCACTGCGTTTCTTCAGCCGGCGGGTCATCCCCCGCGACAATATTTTTAATCCAGATTCCTTTTTTCACAAGGATTGTGCCTATCACGCACTTTATCCAGTCGCCCATCTGAACGAAGGCAAAAATCCAGATAACATAAAGATTTGTATATCTGCTCAGGATGAAGGCAATCGGCACGCTCACAACCCACATGAACACGCTGTCAAACAGGAATGTGATAATTGTTTTTCCGCCCGAGCGCAGGGTGAAATATGTGGTGTGCAGAAGGCCTATCTGAGGGGTGAAAAGCGCCTGCGCCATAAGGAATCTCGTGGCTATAAGCCGCGCTTCGTCCGTTGTGTTGTAAATGCGGGGGAAAAACGGTGAGCCGGCAAAAATCATTATGGCCACAAGGGTCGCGCAGGTGACGGAAAAGGCGATGATTTTTTTATCTTCCTCACGGGCCTTTTCAAAGTTACCCGCGCCGAGGTGCTGGCCCACGATAATCGCTATCGCGTCGCCCATGGCGAAGAAAACAACATTGAAAACGTTGCTCACGGTGCTGGCTATATTCTGCCCCGCCACAACGCTCAGACCCCTTGTCGAGTAGCACTGAGCGAGAATCGCCATACCTGCGGACCAGAGCGCCTCATTGACAAGCAGAGGCGAGCCGGTGATGAAATACTTTTTCACAAGAGCGCCCGGCACGCGCATTGTGCGGTAAACTCCCTTTATGTAGGTGCATCTCTGCTTATGCGTGTGAGTCCACACGGCAACTATCGCGAGCTCCGCAAATCTTGAGAGCACGGTTGCCGCCGCAGCGCCTTTTACGCCGAGCACCGGGAAACCGAGCTTGCCGTAAATGAGCAGATAATTGAATGTGAGATTAACCGCGACCGCCGCTATTCCCGCGCGCATGGGCACCACGGTTTCGCCGCACTCGCGCAGGGTATTCGCGTAAACCTGCACAAGGGCGAATGCGGGCAGACCAACAAGGATAATCGCAAGGTAATCCTTCGCGTAGCCGAGAGCCGCCGTGAGGTCGCCGCCGTCGCTGCTGCCGTTAAGATAAAGGGAAATGAGGTTTTCGCCGAAGCCGATAAGCACGATGAATGCGCCCGCGATAAGCACGGCGCTCATCCAAAGCTTATAGCGGAAGGTGTGCCTTATTCCCTCGTCATCCTTAGCGCCGTAATACTGCGCGGTGAAGATTCCCGCTCCGGCAAGTCCGCCGAAAACGCACAGGTAAAACACAAAGAGAAGCTGGTTTACAATTGCAACGCCGCTCATCTGCTCCGTGCCTATTCTGCCGACCATAATGTTATCAAGCAGGCTCACAAAATTCGTGATGCCGGACTGCAGCATTATGGGCACGGCTATGGCAAGCACCCTTTTGTAGAATGCCCTGTCACCTATAAGATTGTGTTTTCTTTTTGCTTTTTCCATCTGAGTATCTCCGAAAAACAAGTGAGCGTATTATATCACAATAAAATACTCTTATGCAATATAAAAACAAGACATTTTTTCTTGATAAAAGAATAAAAAAGTGGTATAATTGCGGATAGAAAAACAGGACAGGAGAAAATGCTGTGAAAGAAAAATTTTTACGTCTGAGGCACTCGCTCGGCCTCGCGCTCAGAATCATATTCGCGGTTGCCCTGATTACCGTTATAATCGTTAAATTCAAGGATTTGCAAAACCTTGACGTGAGAATGATTCTCGACAAATTCGCTTCGCCCGTTGCCAAATTCGGCACGGTGCTCGG
>DBWO01000027.1:0-4188 GCA_002309055.1 Ruminococcaceae bacterium UBA1236 | reverse complement strand
ATACTCGGCGGCCCGTTTGTTGTAAAGAAACTCAAGGGTCTCAAATACGGCAAAAAGATATTTGACGTTTACGAAAAGCACGACAAGGCCGGCATTTTCATTATGCGAATTCTCGGCCTGCCGATAGATTTCTGCTCGCTTTTCCTCGGCGCCATGAGGGCAAGATACCTGCCCTACCTCGGAATGTCCGTTGCCGGCATACTGCCGAGAGTTATTCTTTTCACAATACTCGGCGACAGGGTGTATAACCTCATCCCGATGAAATATGTGGTCGCCGTGGGAGCGGCGGCGGTGGTAGTCGCGCTTATCGTGTGGATTGTGAGATACCTTCTCAAATCCATAAAATCCGAGGAGGATTACGGCAAGCCCGAATACACTCCCCTGTGCGAAGAGAAAAGAGCGGTCATCCTCGATACCGACATCGGCCCCGACTGCGACGACGCGGGCGCTCTCGCGATTTTGCTCGGATACATCAAAAAGTACGATATCGAGCTTCTCGGCATATGCAACTGCACATCCAACATCTACGGAAATGCAACAATCAAGGCGATATGCGAATACTACGGCCTTGACGAGCCGGCCGTTGCCTGCTACAAGGGCGAGCCGATTCTGCCGGACAATTCGAAATACAGCAAAAAAATCACCAAAAAATACTGCAAATATGAGAGCAGCGCGTGCGCGGCGCGCGACGCCAAAGAGTTTTACGCCGAGGCGCTTTCAAAGGCGGCGGACAACTCCGTTACTATTATCACAATCGGCACATTCACAAATATCAGCGAAGCCATATGCGCGGATTCAAATCTCTTCAACAAAAAGGTTAACTCCATCGTTTCAATGGCGGGCGAATTCCCTCACGGCAAGGAATTCAACATAAAAACAGACCCGATTTCAGCGGCAAACGTGCTGCAGAAATTCAGGAATGTTATGGTATTCTCCGGCCACGAGGTAGGCAAAAAGATACTCACGGGCTTTGAAATGGAATGTGAGGACAGCCCCGTTTATGACTGCTATAAGCTTCACTGCGAGGGAGACCTGCCCTATCTCAACCCGAGCTATGACCTGACAGCCGTACAGTACGCCTTTGAGGGCAACGGCGAATTTTACGCTCTCTCAAAGCCGTTTGACGTGACAGTTGACATGAACGGCGAAATGAGCACTAAAAAGAACAAATACTCGCACATTCACTTCATCCTCAAAAAAGCGGAGGACGAAGATATCGCCGCTTATCTCAACGGTATGCTCCGCAAAAGCCGCGAAACGGAGGCGGCGGTGTGAGACTGCTTGTTTTTTCGGACTCGCATGGCACGCCGTACTATATGAGGCAGGCGCTTTTGATGCACCCCGAGGCGGACAGAATCGTTTTCCTCGGCGACGGAGAGAGGGACCTTGACCTTGTGGCGCAGGAAATAAACGGCAGACCTCTGACGGCCGTCAGGGGCAACTGCGACTTTGCCTCCGACCTTCCCGCGAACGAGCTGATAAGGGCAAGCGGTCACCTGGTTCTCTGCACTCACGGATACCTTGAAAGCGTCAAATACGGCGAAAGCGCGCTTATTTCAAAGGCGAGAGACATGAAGGCGGATATTGCGCTTTACGGGCACACGCACTTTCAGACAGCGTCTTACGAAGACGGGCTTTATATCCTGAACCCCGGATGCGCGGCGGACGGATATTACGGAATGGTGGATATTACTGAGCGCGGTATAATGACTCTCAAGTGCCGCGTTGAAAGGTGATAAAATGGACAGAAAGCTTTACATTCACGGCAGAGCGGGCACCTGCTGGTATAACTTTACCGAATGCCTTGCATACATCGCCCTGCACAGACCCACGCCGAAAAGCTGCAGATATTTCAAGGCCTCTTACGGCAGCGAAAAGAAGCAGTATATAAACTTCTGCACAAGGAAGGACCTTGAGGGACAGAAGAAGCCGCTGTTCATCTACATTCACGGCGGCGGCTGGATTTCCGGCATAACAGAGATGAGGGACACCTATGTCGCGAACTGGGCGCAGAAAGGCTTTTTCACCGCCTCAATATCCTATTCTTACGCGCCCGTCAAAGTTTTCCCGGCGCAGATAAAAGAGGTTTTCACGGCGATTGACCTGATACTTGACAGGGCGGAAGAATACGGCATTGACACGGATAAAATCGTGCTCGCGGGCGAAAGCGCGGGCGGATACTATATACTGCAGGTTTCCGCTATGGCTAAGGATAAAACCCTTTTTGACAAGCTGGGCGTTGATTTCAGGCACAGAGAATCATTCGATGTGAATGCGCTTGTGAGCCACTGCGGATGCTTTGACCTTAAAAACCTGCTTGATGAGAGCAAACCGCAGTCAAAATTCCCCGATATGAAGCTGATGGCCTGCTCCTACCTCGGTATGAATAAAGACGAAGCGAAGGCTTTCCTTGAAACGGATGAGGGCGCGCTCTCCTACCCGCACATAACGGCGGATTTCCCGCCCGCCTTCATTGTGAGAGCGGCAAAAGACCGGCTCAGATTTGAGGCGCTCGACCTTGAGGAGCAATACAAAGCCCTCGGCATAGAATACGGCACATATGAGGGCACCGGAATAATCGCTCAGCACGCCTGGACCATAGCGACCATCGTGCAGAAAGGCAGAGACTGCTTCGAACAATCGTATGAATTCGTTAAAAAAGTGATGGAGATATAAGAAAAACAAGCCGCAAAAAAGCGGCTTGTTTTTTCCTGCTTTAATTGTTCTGTTTTCATTGCAGCACTGATTCTCCATATAATAAGCCAAAATAACTTTTCGGCTTACAAGTTTTCAAAAACAGTTTTGAGATAAGGTATGTCGTCTTTAAGAGTATCAAACACTATACCCATATTAACACTGCCGTAGTCGTGGACAATTCTGTTGCGAAGGCCCGAAATGTCGCCCCATGGAACAGACGAATGTTTCTCTTTGAATTCGGGCGTAAGCCGGCCGGCGTTTTCCGAAATTTGAACAAGACGGAACATCATTGAGTCCTGCAGCACTTCATCGGACGAAAACTGTTCCTGAGAAACATTCAAGGTATGAGCAATTATAAAATTGATATCAGACAGAATCCTGTCAGTAAAATATCTGTCACTTTTGATATTATCCATAAAGCTTTACACCGTCCTTCAGTATTTCATTAAGTAACTCGGGATTGTCATTAAGTTGGGCAAAATCAAGCACATCAACATTTTTATGAAGTGCCTCACGTACGCTTTCAACAAGGCCGAAAAACTTCATGCCCGTCACATCTGCAGCAATCATTAAGTCAACGTCGCTGGTTTCCGTTGCCGTACCCTTGGCGTAGGAACCGAAAAGGTAACAATAGTCAACGGCGTATCTGTCAAATACAGCTTTAAGCTTTGACTTTATATCCTCAACCGCCAGTATGCCGTGTGATTCGTCTGTGATTCCGTATTGCTCAAGCACAGAAATCATATACTTATATTTTATGGAATTATTAAGTGATTCGTCATTTTCATATGATATATAACTGCGTAATGAAACGGAGCACATCTGAGCAGCCTGCTTTTGTGTCAAACCTTTCGACAATCGGAGATCCTTGAGTGTCATTTCAATCACCTCTCTGCTCCGATTATAGCATTTTTGCATATCTCTGTCAATATAAATGTGCAAGTTTTGCATATTATTTGCGGTTACTGTGTGCAATTTTTGCATATCAGTTACCCGTTTAATGTGCAAAAGAGCAGAATTATGCCGGTAAAAACGGAGCGAAGCGACCCGCCGTTCTGAATTCTGAAGTTAAAAAAGCCCACGGAGAATATTCCGTGAGCTTTTTACTTACATTGATTCCGGCACGGTAATACTGAACATCGTCAGTATATTAGAAAGCACCGTTTTGACCGCGAGGCATAAGCTCAGGCGCGCCTGCATAAGGCTTTCGTCTTCGCACTTTACCCTGCACGCGTTATAGAATTTGTGGAAAAGCGTTGCGAGCTCAACGGCATAGCGCGTGATTTTGGCGGGGTCGTAATTCTTTGCCGCGGAGATGATTTCGTCGGTGTAGGAGGCGAGGTGGCGGATAAGCTCCTTTTCCTCATCCTCTTTGAGGAGCATAAGCTCATTGAACTCACACTTGCGCACGGATTTGCCCTCCTCTTCCAGCTTTCTGAGGATTGAGCAGATTCTCGCGTGAGCGTACTGGCAGTAGTAAACGGGGTTTTC
>DBWO01000031.1:22229-26971 GCA_002309055.1 Ruminococcaceae bacterium UBA1236 | reverse complement strand
AAGACAGTACGAAGGTACGGCGAGCGAGTAAAGGCGGCGAAAAAAGACAAATAATCATTCCTTATTTGACAGCATTAACCTTTTAATCTTACAAGAAAAAGAGGCTCACAGGAAACAAATCCTGCGAGCCTTTACCTTATTTTTGTCTTTTTGTTTTTCGCTTAAATGCGGAAGCCTCCGGATTAATCTTTTTCGGCTTCCTCTACCGCTTCCTTAAGCCAGGTGCTGTCCTCATCCTTTGAGAGCTCGCCGTGCCTAACCTGGGTGATTACGGCAAGGCCGAGCGCAAACATAACAGCGCAGAAGAGGAACATAAAGTTGTAATCCTCTTTGAACAGGCCGACAACGAAACCGCAGAGGATGGGGCCCGTGATTGCCGCGGAGAAGGTTGCGGTGTAGTAGTAGCCGGTGAATGTGCCCACATACTCTCTGCCGCCGATTGCGAGCACGAGAGGCAGGGTGTTTATGTTGATGCAGCCGACTGCCGCGCCGCCAACAACAAGCGCAATCCAGAGCACTATCCAGGTGAAGGTGCTGTTATTTACAAACTGCGAAACGCCAAGGTAAATCGCAAACATGACAACAATCGTGCTGAGACCTATGATAATAGTCTTTTTGCGCCCGAGCTTTCTGCCCATAGTGCCGGCGGGGATGCCGAACGCCGCGAGTGAAACGGCGAAGACGGCCATCATAAGGGTTGAATAAATGGGTTTTACGTCGAGGGTGTCAAGCGCAAAGTTTGTGAAGTTCGGAACAATCGCTTCTGTAGCGTTGTTGATAAGGAAAAGCGATGCGAGCATAACGAGCAGGCTTCTCTTCTCTTCCTTTGAAATGGGCAGATCGCGGATTTTAATCTTTTTGGGCTTTTCGTTCGCCGCCTCAAGCTCCACCTGAGCGGAGAGGTCGTACTTCTTGTTTCTCTTGTAAAACGCGATGAGCACAAAGAGGCAGAGCACGGCAACTACAGCTGCAATGAGGAAAATGGGTGTGTAGTTTACATACTGGGGCTCGCCCTTTGAGAGGTCGGCAACCTTCTCGGCAACAACTTTGCCGTCGATTGTGAGGGTGTCGCGGCCGCTCTCGATGAAGTGCTCAAGGCGGGTTGCGTCGATTGTGGATTTATCAACAAGGTATTTTACAACGGGCACGCCGTTTGCATCAACCTGAAGAATCTGACCGAGCGAGTTCGTCTTTGCCTTGAGGGCTTCCTGCATCGCGGTGAAGCCGAGCAGACCGACGATTGCGGTTGCGATTGTGCCGACCACGAAGCCGATCATCTGACCGATGCCGCCCATAATGTTGATAACGGCGTTCGCATCGGACTGAAGGTGTGAAGGCGTGAAGTCCGGCATAAGGGAAACAACGGGTGAACGCCATACGGACATAGTGAAATTAAAGAAGATGATAACGCTCATCATAAGAGCGATGCTCAGGCCTGCCGCCTTGACTGTTGCCGCAACGGGGATGAATGCGAAAAACAGCGCGCACAGGGGGAGACAGATCATGATGTAGGGCATTCTCTTGCCGAATTTAGAGTGAGTATGGTCGCTCTTTTTGCCGAAGAACGGCTGGAAAATAACGCCGAAAATGTTGTCGATTGTCATAATCGCGTTAACAAGAAGCGCAACCGAAAGGAAAGCGGGGAGATTTCCTCCCGTAAGCTCCGTGAGCTTTGCTCTGAATATAACGGGAACATATGAATTGTACACCGACCACATAAGCATACATCCCATAAAGCCGAAGCCGATGAGGAATGTGCGCTTATAATTCAGCTTTTCAGCCGCGGCGGCGCCGGTTTGATTTTCTTTCATAACATAATTCCTTTCGCCTATAATATTACATCATATTATACCATTGAGAGGATTTAAAAGCACATCGCAAAAATAACCAAAAATCGCCATTGCTTTTGTGAATACTGCCCAAACGAATTCGCGGATTATTTGTTTTACGGTTGACATTTTTACGCTCTCATTTTATAATTTTATATGTAATTATCAAGGCGCGGAAGGGGGATGTCATGACAGGCGTAATCATTATAAACAAGCCAAAGGGCATGACCTCTTTCGGCGTTGTGGCTCGGCTTCGCAAAATCCTCGGCGAAAAGCGGATAGGCCACAGCGGCACGCTCGACCCCATGGCAACCGGCGTTATGACGGTGCTGCTCGGAGGGGCCACAAAATTCTGCCAGCTTCTGCCCGACCACAACAAGGCCTATGAGGGCGTTTTCCGCCTGGGCATTACCACCGACACGCTCGATATAACGGGCGAGGTGCTCACCGAAAACCCGGTTACGGCAGGGCTTGACGAGGTGAGAGAGGCGGCGAAAAAATTCACCGGCGAAATAACGCAGATACCTCCGATGTATTCGGCTGTTTCGGTCGGCGGCAGGCGGCTTTATGAGCTTGCGCGCGAGGGCGTAACAGTTGAAAGGCCCGAGAGAAACGCTCTCGTTTACCTGCTTGACATCGACAAATCGGAGGGCGAAAACGAATATAAAATCTATGTTGAGTGCTCCTCGGGCACTTATATACGCACTCTTGTGTCGGATATAGGCGAGGCGCTCGGCTGCGGGGCGGCGCTCACACAGCTTAACCGCGTTAAAGCGAACGGCTTCACTCTCGCACAGGCGGCGGACCTGCCGGAGGCGGGCGACGAAGAGGGTGAAAAGCTCCTGCGCGAAAAGATTTTTCCCGCGGACGCCGCGTTAAAAAAATATCCCGCCCTTTCCGTTTCGGGGGCGCAGGGAGTAAGATTTCACAACGGCGGCGACCTCGCGCTCGACCGCCTGCACGAATGCCGCGCGAAGGGGATTTACAGGGTCTATGACCCGGACGGAGTTTTCCTCGGGCTCGGCGAAAATGACGGGGAATCGCTGAAAGTAAAAAGAGTATTCATTGAAAGTTGAGGGCAACATTATGAGAATCATAAGAAAAATCCTGTTTTATTTCTGGCAGTTTACCTACGGCCTTATTCAGAATATAATCGGTCTCGGTATGCTCGCATTCTATAAGGCGAAGGGCAGCGAGAGCGAATGGTATCACAACGCGCTCATAACCTATATTGAGAGAAAGAATTTCGGCGGCGTATCGCTCGGTATGTTCATTTTCATAAACAAAAACACCACCGGTGACGCAAGGCACGACACAAGAATTCACGAATACGGCCACACCGTGCAGACGATGATTCTCGGCCCCGTATGGCTGTTTGTGATTGCCCTGCCCTCAATGATATGGTGCGGCCTTCCCGCCCTTTGCAGAATGCGCAGGGAGAAAAACATCTCATATTACTGGCTTTACTGCGAGGGATGGTCAAACCTCTGCGGCCTTTACGCCACAAAGGAAAAATTCCTGACCAAAGAATGCCTTGAGAGAGGCAGATACGGCAAACCCATAAACCCGAATCACAACAAGAGAAAAGACATTAAAGGCAGAAAAAGAAAGAACAGGAAAAAGTAAGTATGGATAATGAATTCAACGCGTTTGACGGCGGAGTCGCGGAAGGCGGCCTGAGGAATACGGTGCAGATAAAAATTCTGCTTGAGTATCTGCTGCACGCGCTCGGCGGCGCGGACAGAGACACCCTCGTGCAGGCGGTCACCACAAACTCTCTCGCAAACTACTTTGAGACCGCGCAGGCGATAGACGAGCTTCTGCAAAGCGGCAACATCGAGCAGGGCGATGGCGGAAAATGCCTGCTCACCGGCAAAGGCAAAGATAATCTCCTTGAGCTGAGAAACGACCTGCCCTTTTCCGTGAAGGAGACCGCGCTCAAAGACGCTCAGCTCATAGCAAAGCGCAAAAAGATTCAGGAGAGCAACCGCGCCCGCGTAAACAAAACCGAAAACGGATACGAGGCCGTGTGCACCGTGCGCCACGGGGAGGAGAATCTGATGACAGTTTCGCTCTACGCGCCGGACCTTCCCACAGCCCTCGATTTCGCGCAGAAATTTGACGATGACCCGGAAAAAATATATTCGCAGGTGCTTTCCGCATTCTACGGCAAAGAGGAGAACGGCAATGCTTGAACAGCTTAAACAAAAAGTGCTTGAGGCAAACCTCAGGCTTGTTGAATATAAACTCGTCCTTTTCACATGGGGCAACGTTTCGGCAATCGACCGGGAAAAAGGCCTCGTTGTGATTAAGCCCTCGGGCGTTGATTATGAAAAGATGACCGCTGACGATATGGTGGTTATGAATCTTGACGGCGAAAAGGTTGAGGGCGACCTGAATCCTTCGTCTGACACTCCCACGCACCTTGAGCTTTACCGCTCATTTCCGGATATCGGCGGCGTTGCCCACACACACTCGACCTTCGCGGTCGCATTCGCGCAGGCGGCAAAGGATATTCCGCCCTACGGCACAACTCACGCGGATTTCGCTTACGGCGCCGTACCCTGCACAAGAGACCTTACAGGCGAGGAAATAAAATATGACTATGAGCTCAACACAGGCAAGGTCATAGTCGAATGTTTCAGGGAAAAGGGCATTGAGCCCGGCAGGGTGCCCGCGGTGCTCGTTCATTCTCACGGCCCATTCACCTGGGGCAAGGACGCGGCGGAGGCGGCAAAGAATTCCGCCATTCTTGAAGAGGTTGCAAAGATGGCATATCTGAGCGAAACGCTCGGCGCTCAGACGGCAAGCAAAAACATACAGAATAAGCATTATTTCCGCAAACACGGAGAAGGCGCTTATTACGGACAGAAATAACCCCGGCTTCCGCATTTAAGCGAAAAACAAACGGAC
>DBWO01000031.1:22051-22188 GCA_002309055.1 Ruminococcaceae bacterium UBA1236 | reverse complement strand
ATTTCACCTGTGAGCCCCGTTTTTATTGCAAGAGTATTTTGATAATTAGTACCGAATAAGGAATAATTATTATATGTCCGTTTTCGACGTTTTTCCGTCCTCGTCGTATCTCGATACTGTCTTCGGCCGGAGAAAAC
>DBWO01000031.1:0-22006 GCA_002309055.1 Ruminococcaceae bacterium UBA1236 | reverse complement strand
GGACAAAGTTTTATGGGACTCATAGGCGTTTTACCTGTGAGCCCCGTTTTTTAACAGTCGATTGACATTGACCACGGATAAAAGTATAATCTCAAGTGAAAGAGAAAATAATGTGAAGGGATGATATTATGAATCCGAAATATCCGAATCTGCTTTCCCCTGCGAAAATCGGCAAAGTTGAGCTGAGAAACAGGGTTATAATGGCGGCAATGGGCATGAGCCAGTCAAGCGAAGGCTTTGTAAACAAGGCGGTGCTCAATCACTACGCTCAGAGGGCAAAGGGCGGCGTAGGCGGCGTTATCGTGGAAGTGACCTGCGTTGACACGCCCCTCGGCCTTAACACAAAAGGCATGCTCGTCATTGATGACGACAAATATATCCCCGGCATGGCCGAGCTTGCCGGCGTTATTCACGAGGGCGGAGCAAAGGCGTTTTTGCAGATTTCCCACACGGGCAGGGGAGCAAGGCGCGCCATAATCGGCGATCAGCCGGTCGGCCCCTCGGCGGTTGCTATGCCCTATTCCTTTATGATGGGTCTCGCAAACGAAACCCCGCGCGAGCTCACAATTGACGAGATAAAGGCAATTGAGGAAAAATACGCGCAGGCGGCTCTCCGCGCAAAAAAAGCGGGCTTTGACGGTGTGGAAATACACTCGGTCGGCTACTACCTCGGTCAGCAGTTTCTGTCAAAAACGGCAAACATCCGCACCGATGAATACGGCGGCTCGCGGCAAAACCGCATCCGCTTTCATCTTAACATAATCCGCCGCATAAGAGAGCTCTGCGGCGACGACTTCGCGATTATCGTAAAAATCTCGGTCGTTGAGCAGGGTAAGGACGGCGGCATATCAATCCCCGACGGCATTTATTACTGCAAAAAACTGCAGGAAGCGGGCGTTGACGCCATTGAGGTGCTTGCCGGCAAATGGTCGGAGGAATCCGGCAAAAACGAAAAGCCCGAGTCGGCTTATCCGGACTGTATGGCTGTGCCCCTGTGTCAGGTTGTGAGCGCAGGTATCCGTCTCACAACGGGCAGAAAGCGCACCGTGCCCCTCATCGGCGGCGGCAGGGCGCAGAATCCCGCCAAGGCGGAGAGCGCCGTTGCCTCGGGCAAATGCGAGTTTATTTTTATCGGTCACGGTCTGCTTGTGCAGCCGGACCTTGTAAACCTCGTAGCTGAGGGCAGAGAGGACGAAATCCGCCCCTGCATCGGCTGCGGCCACTGCATAAATCAGCAGCTTCAGCACGGCGGCACGGCAATCTGCTCGGGCAACGCAGTGCTTGCGCGCGGCGACAACGATGACACTATCCCGCCGGCAGAGGTCAAAAAGTGTGTCGCGGTTATCGGCGGCGGCCTCGCGGGTATTGAGGCGGCAAGGATTGCCGCAAAACGCGGCCACACGGTCGATCTCTACGAGGCGTCGGGCGAAATCGGCGGGCAGCTTAATCTTGCGGACAAGCCCCCGTTCAAAGACCATTTCAAGCTCCTTAAGCCCTATCTTGAGCGCCAGCTTGAGCTCACGGGCGTTAACGTGCACCTCGGCAAAGAGGTGACAAAAGACGATGTGCTCGCGATGAACGCGGACGCCGTTGTGTGCGCCACGGGTTCAAAGCCCGCCGCGCTTAAAATCGAGGGCGCGGAAAGAGCGCTCAGCGCAAAGGATATTCTGTCGGGCGCATCATCCGGCAAAAACGTCGTGGTTATCGGCGGCGGCTCGACGGGCTGTGAAACTGCGGAGCTCCTCGGAATGCAGGGCAAAAACGTGACGGTTGCAGAGGTCACGGACACCTTCGCAGGCAACACCGGCAAGACCGCCCAGACAATTCTTATGGGTCACCTCAAGGGCTTCGGCGTTAAACTCATGCCCTGCACAAAGGCGAAAAAAATAACGGCGGAATCCGTTATCTGTGAGGATAAGGACGGCAAGGAAACCGAAATCAAAGCCGATACGGTTGTTATCGCCATAGGCGAAAGACCCGACGCGCGCCTCTATGAGGAGCTTAAGGATTCATGCCCCGAAATCTATAATATCGGCGACTCAAACGGAGGAGGAATCCTCCCGAACGCCGTTTACGAAGGCTACACAGTCGGGTGCCAAATCTGATTAAGGTAATTATTTCAAAAGAAAGGAAAAACCACCATGAAAAGATTAACCGCGCTTATACTCTCCGTTTTGATTGCTTTGTCTCTTGCGTCCTGCGCAGGAAACACGGACGAAACCTCAACCACCGCAGAGGATACCGCGCCCGTCACAGAAGAACAGGCCTTGAATCACGACAGCGAGCCGGAATATGTTCAGGCTGTGAAGACGGCATATGACGAATACAGAGCCGATGCGGATGAAGATACCGAGTTTTATGCGTATATGACCGACCTTAACGGTGACGGCTACAGGGATATCGTTTTATACGCGTCTCTCTATTACTGGCAGCCCGTGGTTTTGCTTTACGATAACGGCAAATTCACCTGTTGCGAATATGAGTGCGAAGTTATGGGCGGCAGCCTCTTCCCGAGCGGCGAGGAATCCGGCTTCTTTATGGATACGGAAAAGCATATAATTGTTATCAGATATGACGGCCACACTTTCGGCACAGTATTATACCGCGCTGCTCAGGCCTATGAAATCAAAGGGAACACCATGGAAACGCTCTGGGTGGAAACTTATGATGAAAACGCCCATATTGATGATGAAGAATATACCGTTTTTGAACAGGAAGATTGGGAGCGCGTTGACAGCAAGGTCAGAGAGGAATATGACACTCAGCAGTATCTGCCGAGGATAAAGGACTATAACCTTGTAAATCTCTTTGATGTGTATGCTCCCTGGGACGGCAGCGTCCTTCCGGAGAAACCCTGATTATATGATTGACTGAAGTTTAACACCCCGCCGGTATCAGCCGGCGGGGTGTTTTATGCGTAAAAATTATTTTTGATATATTCTCACATAATCCACGACGAACTGCGATGAGAAGCTTTTGTCGAGGGCAACTTCCTCGGGGATTTCGAGCGAAACGATTACGCTTTCCTCCTGCTCCGATACTCCGTTTCCGAAGGATGAGCGCGCCGTTTCAACTCCGTTTACATAGAAAATGTATTCGTCTTCCGTCCACTCGAGGCCGTAGGTGTTGTATTCGGTATAAATGTTTTTGCCCTTGAATCTGCCGAGCATTCTTGAATCAATTTTATCGGCATTATCATCAAAGCCGTTGCAGTGGATGGTCTGCGCCACGGAATTATACAAGGGCGAGAGCCTGTCATTATTGTAAAACGCTTCAAAAATATCAATCTCCGCTCCGCCGGGACCGCCCTTTGAAACATCGTGATTGTAGGGGTCGTCCGCCTGAATCCAGAAAGCGCTCCAGAAATCGCCGCCGTCGTTGCACTTGCATTTTATTTCATAGTATCCGCGGCAGTATTTCTGCCTGAGAGAAATCATTCCGGCGTACCAGCCGTCGCCGAATTCGCCGTTTTCAAGATACTCGGCGGTTATTATGAGATTGCCGTTTTCAACATTTACCTGTGAGGGCGCGTTGCAGCCGTTTCTCCTTTTGCCGGGGGCGCGGTGAAACCAGACGTCCTCATTGAGCGCGTCTCCCTCAAACTCATCCTCGAAAACGAGCGAGTAACCGTCAAGACTCAGCTCCTGACCGGACGGGGTAAGCGGATAATCAAACAGCACACAGCCGAACATTTCGATTATCGCGAGGAATCCGGCAATTAACTTCCGGGCCGAAAAGCCGCCCGAAAACGCCGATGAAAAGATTTCGCCTATCCTGTAAATCGCATTTTCCTGCCTCCAGGCAAGGTGGAGCAGTTCTGCAATCTTTTGCATAACATTACCTCAATTCTTTTTTATTTTCGCCGTTTCCGTCAGGCGCAGTTTCGCGCAGCCGTAGGGAATGAGCACCTTTCTTTCGGGCGGTGAGAGGGGCAAAGCCGATTTCGGGGTCTTTCTGCAGACCGATTTATACGGAAACTTGAGCCCGAAATCAATGCGGCTCATTTTTGCCTTGACCGTTACTGGCGGATTTTTCAGCGAAAACGGGATTTCGCCCGCGCCGTTACGGTTTATTTCAAAATCATCGCCCGCGAAGCCGTAATTCCAATCGGTTTTCGTGAAAAACTCATAGTCGCAGTAGGGATATTTCCTCTCAACGCCTCTTCTTGTGTATTCAATCCTGCGCTCGTCATAATCAATCGGCAGGGAGAAGAGCAGCGAGCCCGCCTGCAGGGCAAAAAGCCCGCGAGGTCTTTCTTTAAGAACGGGCACGGCGTCAAACGAAACGTTTATCTCCGTATGTCCGGGCGCTATAGCCGCTTCATAATCTTTTGTTTCGTAAGGCTCTCCGTTGATTCTGAGATTTTTTGCGAAAGACGGGATTCTTATCGAGAAATCAAACGCGCAATCCGCGTCTATAATATATTTCGCTTCATTTCTGAACGGATAGTCCGTTTCAATTTTAATCGTTATTCCGTTATCCCTGAGCGCGCAGGGGAGCATAACGGTGTTTGTTATTCTGCCGCCGCCGTGAGCGAAAGCGGAGAGCGCGAATTTGGGCCAGCCCTGGTTGAAATTCGCGGTGCAGCAGCCGAAATTCGGCTGAAGGCCGAAGAGATGAGCGCGCGGTCCGTTTGTGCTGAAGGGCGCCGGGAATATCGTTTTCCGGCAGGCAATCTGATTCACCATCTGCACATACTGATGAGCCCACATATCCTGTGTGAGGGTCGCGGGCAGGGCGTTGAATGCGAGCACCTCAAGGCGGTCGAGCCATTTGTTTTCGCCCGTGTGAGCGTAAAGCTCCTCATAGGAATACATCTGCTCAACCACAGAGCAGAGCTCCGTGCCCCTCGAGGGGTCAAGGCCCGAGAGCACCTCGTCGCCCGTAAATCCCTCAAACGCCGTGCCGTTGTATCTGTCTAAGATTCCGCGGAGCTTTTCGGCGTTGTCCGTGTATTCGTCACCGAGCAGGGCGTAAGAAACGGCCTCGCTTTTGAGCATCATCGTGATGTTGACGATATGCGTTTTTCTGACCCATATATGGCGCGGCTTTTTCCAGGACTCAATCGCGGTGTTATAGTCAAAGCCCTGTTCTTTAAGGATTTTCGCGAGGTCCTTTATCCAGGGCTCTCCGTATTTTTCATAGAGGAAGTTCAGAGAAACGAAGGTTTCAAACCATCTGTATTTTCCCCAGCCGAAAAGCTTTATTTCGCCGCTTTTAAGCAGGTCATAATAGTTTTTCAGCACCCTGTAAAGGGCGTCGGGGATTCTTTCATCGCCCGAGCACTCATAATAAATCTTCAGCGTTTTGGCGATGAGCTGCACAGCCCAGGTGTCATACCGGGCGCGCTTTTTCTTTTTGCAGGGGCATATCCAGCCGTCCTCATCCTGCGCGGAGAGGATGGCGTCGATATATTTTTTTGCCGCCGCGATAAGCTCTTCGTCATGCAGAAGATAAGCAAGAGGGATGAAGCCGTCCAGCCAGTAGGGCACCCTTTCCCAGCCCTCGCGGCTGCCGCCTATCCAGGCGCTGTCGCGGACATCGGGCCAGATTTTATGCAGATTGCCGCTCAGGCCCTTCGCCTGAATTTCAAGCTGACGCTTAAGCCACCCGCCGGGGGTTATCTCTTTTGATGTGTAGTAAGTCTGTCTGTTCATTCCGCTGTTTCCTCCGCCGCCCGGCGCGCGGATGCGAGCCCTGCGAAGATAAATGGTTTTATTGCGCTTCCTTGTTTTTTCTTTCTTCCTTTACTTTAAGGAGTATCTTGTCATACTGCTCATACATTCTCTGCGTTTTGTTTTCCATAAGGAAATAGTGCTTTATGTAGGGCACGAGAAGCACAATCATAAGGAAAGCGATAATGAGAAGCGGGGCAAATCCCGTGGCAATTTCCACAAGAATCGTGCCTACGGCGAGGAGCGCGAAAGTGAGGGTCACCATAAGGTGAATAAGGCGCTCGTGCTGAAAGAAACCAATCTGTATAAGATGGTCCTGCATAAGGTCCTCCCAGCTTTCAATCTCCTCTTCGCCGGCGAGAATGCCGTCAATCTTTTTTACATAACCTATGGTTCTGTGCTTCATATCAACTTCTACGTCTTTCATTGCTATGCCTCCTTTGGTTTTATAATATTAAAATACCACATTCACGCGCGCGTTTCAATTGTATTTTGTTTTATTCCTTGCAAAAGACGTTTGCCGATGATATAATCAAAATGTTATTAAACTTTAAAGGAGGACAGCCGATGAATATAACAAAAGACATCATTTACGTGGGTGTCAACGACCGTGAAGTTGACCTGTTTGAGGGGCAGTATGATGTGCCTAACGGCATGGCTTACAACTCATACCTCATCCTCGATGAGAAAATCGCAGTTATGGACAGCGTTGACGCGAAATTCACCCACGAGTGGCTCGACAATATCGAAAAGGCCGCGGGCGGCAGAAAGCCCGATTACCTTGTGGTGCAGCACATGGAGCCCGATCACTCCGCAAATATCTGCGCCTTTATGAACAACTACCCTGAGGCGGTAATCGTATCCTCGGCAAAGGCGTTCACAATGATGAAAAACTTCTACGGCTCCGATTTTGAGGACAGGCGCATTGTCGTTTCCGAGGGCAACACCCTGCCGCTCGGCGCGCACACCCTCACCTTCATCGGCGCCCCTATGGTGCACTGGCCCGAGGTGCTTATGACCTATGACTCCGCGGACAAGGTTCTTTTCTCCGCGGACGGCTTCGGCAAATTCGGCGCGCTCGATGCGGACGAGGACTGGGCGTGCGAAGCGAGAAGATACTATTTTGGCATAGTGGGCAAATACGGCGCCCAGGTGCAGGCGGTGCTCAAGAAAGCCGCGGGGCTTGAGATTGAAAAAATCTGCCCCCTTCACGGCCCGATGCTCACCGAAAATCTTGAATATTATATCGGGCTTTACGACACCTGGTCATCCTACGGCGTTGAGAGCGACGGCATTGTAATCTGCTACACCTCCGTTTACGGCAACACCAAAAAGGCGGTTGAACTGCTCGCCGAAAAGCTCAGGGCGAAGGGCTGCCCCAAGGTTGCGGTAAACGACCTTGCGCGCGACGATATGGCGGAGGCCGTTGAGGACGCTTTCCGCTACGGCAAAATCGTGCTCGCGACCACCACATATAACGCGGAAATCTTCCCGTTTATGAGGGAATTCATAAATCACCTTACCGAGAGAGGATTCAAAAACAAGACCGTAGGCCTTATCGAAAACGGCTCCTGGGCTCCTCTCGCCGCGAAGACAATGAGAAATATGCTTGCGGACTGCAAGAATCTCACCTTCACCGACACCACAGTAAAAATCACCTCCGCTCTGAGCGATGAGAGCAAGGAGCAGATTGAGGCGCTCGCAAATGAGCTTTGCATGGATTACCTCGCGCAGGGCAGCGACACTGCCGACAAAAACGACCTCAAGGCGCTCTTCAACATCGGCTACGGCCTCTATGTTGTCACCTCGAACGACGGCAAGAAGGACAACGGCCTTATCGTTAACACCGTAACTCAGGTAACGAGCACCCCCAACCGCATCGCGGTCTGCATCAACAAGCAGAATTATTCGCACCACGTTATTCAGCAGACGGGCATTATGAATATCAACTGCCTTTCGGTTGACGCGCCCTTCTCCGTTTTTGAGAAGTTCGGCTTCTGCAGCGGCAGAAACACTGACAAATTCGGCAGCGATGAGGTGCTCCGCTCAGATAACGGCCTCGTTTTCCTGCCGCGTTACATCAACGCGATGATGAGCTTAAAGGTTATGCAGTATGTGGACCTCGGCACTCACGGCATGTTTATCTGCGACGTTACCGAGGCGCGCGTGCTCTCCGACAAAGAGACCATGACCTACACTTATTACCAGAAAAACGTTAAACCCAAACCTAAGACAGAGGGTAAGAAGGGCTTTGTGTGCAAGATTTGCGGCTATGTCTATGAGGGCGACGAGCTCCCGGACGACTTTGTGTGCCCGCTTTGCAAGCACGGCCCGGCAGACTTTGAACCGATTAAATAAAAATACAGGAGGACAAAAACATGGCAAAATACTTTTGTGACATCTGCGGTTACGAATATGACCCCGCGGTCGGCGACCCCGATAACGGCATCGCCCCCGGCACCGCTTTTGAGGATCTGCCCGACGATTGGGTATGCCCCATTTGCGGAGTAGGCAAGGACAGCTTCTCAGAAGCATAAAAAGATTAAAAGCTCACAGGCAAAACGCCTGTGAGCTTTTAATAATTCAGAATTAAGAGTTCAGAATGATGAATGTCAGGGAGCAAAGCTCCGGCTGTGTTTATATTACTGTTCGCTGTTATGGAATGTCACTTTTGTTTTGCTGTTGTCACATTCAAGAATCGGGTCGGAGGCGGGGACCTCAAGGATTACCGCCCAGCTTGCCATATCGCAGGTGCCGACCGGGGGAATGTATCTGTCTATGACAATTTCGTTGCCCGCGGAATTTATCTTCGCCCCGGTGTAATAGTTTGAGCCGCTGCTCTCGCTTGTAAACACTATCACGAGCGCGTGGTTTTTGAAATAATCCTGCGTGTATTTTGCCGCGGCTTCGTCGAGGTCGTCCGAATTATATGCATCAAGCTCCGCTTTGCTCCGGATAAAAACCACCTGCGGATAACCGGCAGATGAACCCCATGAACGCCTGACATAATGCACGGTGTCTTCGGGATTGTATTCATAGGTGTTTGGAACCGGTGTTGTCGGGTTTGTTGATGTCTTCGGCTTCGGCGGCTCCGTTTCTTTTTCGTTCTCCGTTTCGGGAACGGGATTTTCTCGCTCGGTGTCCGCGTATTTTTTTATCAGGGCGTTTATTGTTTCTCTGTCAGCATCGCTAAGCACGAAGCTCTGCTCCTCATTTGCCTTTTTCACGGTGCTGTCGGTGACAATTCCCGATGAGGATTCATAATAGTTTTTATGGCTGCCGATTGTTATTTCATAATCGGGCAGGTTGTCATACGGGTCGGTCTTGAATGTGTATCTGCCGAAAATTTCATTCACAGCGCCCGCGTCTTTGTCGTAAGAGAGCTGAACTTTTTCGGAAATGATGTTTTTCTCGCACTCACGCGTGCTTTGGAAAAACACCGCGCTGTCCTCAAACATCAGCGTAGTTTCTTTTTCGCCGGCGTTTTCATTCTCCACGCGCTGAACATCCACGATTATTTCAACCTTGGAGCCTCTTGAGTAAGCGGACGGCACATATTCCACCGCCACGGTCTCGCCGTCGGCAAACTGCTCCGAAATATAATCGGTGATGTCAACGGCCATTCCGGCCTCAAAAACTTCCGCGTCATCCGATATCGTTCTCACAAGCACGCGGCCGTCCGCGGAGTGCTCAACCGTGCCCGTCAGTGTGCTCACGGCAGGGTCAATCGCCATACCCGCCCACAGTTCGTCAACGGATTTCAGACTGTGAGGGAATTTATAGACCTCTTTTTGTGTGAACATCAGGTTTTTGTAACAGGGTCTGTTCCATTTCACAATCTTATACGCAACGGCGTTATATGATTTTGTGCCGTCGGCATAAGTTTTCGGAACGGGGATGAAGAGCACCGCAAGGAGCACGGCGGCTGCGGCAATTATGATTTTCTTTTTCATTTTATCGCCTCGCTTATTCGGGGATTGTGTACGCTGCGCTCGTTCTTTCTGTCACGAATTCGTTTTTATTGCGCGTTTTTTCCTGCTCTTTTGATATTTCTTCATAGTAGGGGTTGCTCGCCGTCGGTACGTTCTTATCTGTATCTGTTTGGCCGGAACCCGGGCCTATAAAATATTCTCTAACGGCAGAATAATCTGAATGGGTGTTAATCATCACATAATAATGATCTGTGGTCAGGGCATCGCCCTTGTCGTTGAATTTAAGGCATACCGCCACATCATCGGAAACGCCTTTTATGTAATAAACATCGGCAGAGAGGGTTTCTTTTGTCGAGGTGTTTCCCGTACCTTGCCAGCCTCCTGTTACCGTTACCGACCCGATTTTTTCGCCGACTTTTTCATTATCAATAACTTTTCCCGCAATATAGTTTTTATACTTGCCGCTGTCTATATGGTATTTATACACAGAGCATAATGCAGTCTCTTCAACAATAGCTTTTGAGGTCGCAGGTTTCGTTTCACCGTGTGCAGTTGTTGCCCGGGTTTTTTCGTCAGCTGTCGCGGGCGCGGTCACCGTCTGAGTTTCGTTTAGTGAATCCGGGCCGGGATTCCACTCCGGGACAGAGTTGCGGATAGCATCTCCGTTTTCTTCCGAAATGTGCGTGCTGTCCTCAACGCCGAAATATGATGTGATTTCCTGCGTGAGTAAATCGGGCACGGTGTAATCATTAACCGATTCAGCCGCAGAGTCTTTTTTGTCTTCTGCGGATGCGGTGTTTATCTGCTGCCTGTTTTTAACAGCAATTACCGACACAACGGCGAGCGCCACGCCGGCGAGGGCTATTGAGCCCGTTGTTATCATTTTTGTTCTTTCCTTTTTTCTGCGCATATAGCTGTCACGACCGGCCATCACGCGCTCAAAGGTTTCTTCATAGGTTCTCATAATCAAAACCATCCTTTCCGAGCTGTGCTTTGAGTGCCTGCCTCGCCTTATATGCGAGATTTTCCGCGGCGTGTGTGCTTTTGCCGATAACGGCCGACGCGTCTTTCATGCTCATGCCTTCAAAGTATATGAGCCACAGAATCTGCCTGTATTCCGCCTTCAGTTTGTTCATTGAGCGGTGAACGGCGATACTCTGCTCGTTTCTTATCACAATTTCCTCGAGCTCGGTTTCATCGGCGGTCATTTCGTAATTCTCAAGGGGGAGAGTTCCCCTCCTTGCCGCCTTGCGCAGATAATCGCGGGCGAGGTTGCCGCCTATTGTGTAAAGCCAGGTTTTGAACGAGGCCTTGCCGTTATATCTCGGGCGTTTTGTGACAAGCTTTATAAAGGTTTCCTCCGCAAGGTCCTCCGCTTCGGTTATATCCGAAACGAAAGAATTGATGTAGAGGATAAGTCCGTCGCGGTATTCTCTTATGATTTCGGCGAATGCAGTGTCTTCACCTGCAAGGAAACGGCGGTAGCTACTTGCACCGTTATCCATAAGTGTCTCCTTTCCGAAAGGGCGCTGCCCTGCCCCTTTCACTTCTTATACGAATACCGCGAAAAATCCTCACACTTCGGGCGAGGATTTCTTTATTTATAATTATTCATTATTACGTCTGTAGTGAAACAGGTATTGCTGAGCTATGCCCCTCACGCCCTCGGTGCACGCGGGCAGACCGTCCGGATAGGTTTCCGCGAGGATTTTCTTAACCCAGGTGTCAACGGGCAGGGCGTCAACCTTGCCAAAGCCGTAAAGCAGCACGCAGGCGGCGACCTTGTCGCCGACACCCTTGATTTTTTTGAGCTCTTCGGCACCCGTTTCAATGTCCGATGCGAGGATTTTGTCAAAATCGACTTCGCCGTTTGTCACCTTTTTCGCCGCGTCAAGGATGTATTTCACCCTGAATCCCGCCCGAAGAGGGGCAAGCCCTTCCGCGCCCGCCTCAAGCACTTTTTCAGGCGATGGGAAGGTGAAATCCCCTACGCCGAGGTCATCGCCTAGTGTTTCGCACAGGCGCGAGATGATTCCCTTGATGCGGGGTATATTATTGTTTTGAGATATTATAAAAGAGCAGAGCGTTTCCCACGGCTCCTGCCTTAGAATCCTGATTCCCGGGTATGCCTCAACCGCCTGCCTGAGATATTTGTCCGGGGCAAATTTTTTGTAAAGCGCGCCGTAATCGCGGTCAAGGTCAAGGTAGGTCCGCCAGATTTCGTTGAACTCTTTTTCGTCCGTGCCGATGAAGGTGGCGGTGCTGTCATCCTCCCTCACGGTCAGCGCCCTTCCGAATGCCACGCCGTGGATTGAGCCGTCCTCTTTTTTCTCCCAGCGGAATGCCTGCCCGCAGTCAAACGAGAGGGAAACATTCAGGTTATTTTTGTGCAATACGTAGAATTTATTTTCATTCATAATTTTGCCTCATTTTGTGAATAACTTTAGTTTTTCACGTCCAAAATCCATTAAAATCAAGGTTTTTTCGCGGATTTGTTCACTTTATTCACACAGTTATTCACTTTTTTTCGCCGTTTTGCGGGTTTTTCACCCAATGTGAACAAACGGATTTCAGCTCGCAAACGGGGCATTTCGGGCGCCCCGAAACACAGGTATCCCTGCCGTGAAGCACACATCTGTGGCAGAAATCATTGCTCTCTTCGGGGGGCAGAATTTTGCGCAGTTCCGCCTCAACTTTTACCGGGTCTTTGGTGTTTACGAGCCCTAAAAGATTGCTGATTCTGATAAGGTGAGTGTCCGCAACCACGGCGGGCTGACCGTAAACATCGCCCATAATCAGGTTTGCCGTTTTCCTGCCGACACCCGGCAGAGAGGTGAGCTTTTCGATTGTGTCGGGCACCTCGCCGCCGTATTCGTCGATAATCATACGGCACATGCCCACAATGTCCTTCGCCTTCGCTCTGAAAAAGCCGCAGGAGTGAATGATTCTTTCGATATCCGCGACATCCGCCTTCGCGAAGTCCTCAACCGTTTTGTATTTTCCGAACAGCTCCGGAGTCACGAGATTTACCCTCGCGTCCGTGCACTGCGCAGAAAGGCGTGTTGCTATGAGCAGCTGCAGGGGATTTCCTGCGTTCAGGGAACATATTCCCTCGGGGTATTTTTCTTTTAAAGCATTAACAGCATAGAGCGCTTTTTGTTTTTTCGTCATTTTGCATTCCCCGCTAAAATTTTTTCGTTACGATTATACAATAAATATAAAGAAAATTAAAGTGATATGTAAAATTTTTTGACGGGCGGCCAATTTTGTTGATTTACACTGCGAATTGTGTTATTTTTATAATGTATTATTCTCTTAAACGGAGGTAAAAGGCAATGAAAAGGAACAAACTGACAGTTGTCATATCAGTCGCGCTCTGTCTGCTCCTCATCGCTTCCGCTTTCACCGCCTGCTCTTTCAAGAAAGAGGACGGGGACGAAAGCACCACCCTTGCGCCGGGTGAGGACTGGGGCCTTAGCGCCGACGAAACATATCAGCCCGTAGAGCTTGAAAGCGTTGAACTCGCGGCAATTGTGTCAAAAGCTCTCGGTGAAGAGGCGCAGGGCTTTAACGGCAAGCTTTCCGACCTCTCCGAGTCACAGCTCGATAAGGTTAAGAAGGTTGCCGAGGAAGAGGGCTACATCGTTGACACAAACGACAAGGGCGACACCGTCATCAAGAAAAACAGCAATCTTGAGGTAACTGCGGTCAACTCCGAAAAGGAGAGCGAGATTCTCTCCGAAGCGGGCGTTAAAAACACCACCCGCCTCTCAAGGGAGGATTATGAAAAGGTCTCCAAAGCGGCAAATGACAGGGGCGCCACAGCCGTTACAGACGAAAAGGGCAACGTGACAATAGTTGAAACCACCGTTGTCACCACCAAGGCACAGTCCACAAGAGCCACGGCGGTTGCCCCGACCACCAAAGCGGGCAAGAGCACTACGGCTCCCTCAGGCTCAACGGCCGGCACCACCAAGGCTACAACGAGGCCCACAGCCGCGCCCACCACAAAATCCACCACCAAATATTCGGGCGGAGTGAGCACAACATTCAACTACCCCACCGTTACAACAAAGGTTAATTACAAGGTTGACGGCTTCACCATTGCAGCGGCCAACACCTACGGCGATAAAAACAATGTTACGTTCACAAGCAACGCCGCGGCAAGCGACGGCTCCGTTGCGGTAGGCAACATTTCAGGCGGCACCACTCTTGAGGACGCCGTTTCGAGCATCGTGATTGCGAAATATAAGGAAAACGGCAAGAAGGCGTGGTCCGATACAATCGACCTTGACGATCTTACGATGTTTGAGGACGTTGCCGTACTCACCGACGGCAGCATAATCGCGGTAGGCGACTCCAACGCCCAGAACCTCGCTTCCGATTCACAGTACAGATGCAAAGGCACAACCGAGGCCTTCATGATTAAATATTCCTCAAGCGGCAAGCAGCAGTGGGTCAAAATATTCGGCGGAAGCGGCGGCGATATGTTCTATGCCGTAGCTCCCACATCCGACGGCGGCTTTGTTGTAGGCGGTAAATCGGATTCAAAGGATGCTGACCTCAAAGGCATCGACGGCGAAAAGATAAAGGCGTTTGTTGCGAAATTCAACGCCAACGGCGAAAAGCAGTGGATTTCCTCTCTCAGCGGCACGCGCAGCAACAAGGTTATCGACCTTGCCGTGACATCATCCGACACAATTTACGCGATTATAGAAAGCAGCACATATGACGGCGATTACGCCTCAATGGATGCCGCGAAAAACGGCAAGAAATTCAGCGTTGTTGAGAAGCTCGACCCCGCCGGCAAAATTCTCTGGACAAAGGATTTCTATGAATCCGGCGCGTTTGAGCTCAAGGCGGTTGCCGCGGGTCTCACAAACGGATGCGTTGTTGCCGGTTCATACAGATGCGGCAAGGGCGGCAACAGCGGCTCGCTTGCCGGCTACTACAACGGCGGCACTTCCGGCACCTATGACGGCATCATCATCAAGCTTGACGCCACGGGCAAGGTGAACTGGATGGAAACTCTCGTCGGTTTTGAGAGCGACCAGATTACCGGCATAGCTCCCGTAAAGGGCGGCTACATCTTCTGCGGATTCACAACATCCACAAACAGAGATTTCGCCTTCACCAACAAAGGCGATTATGACTGGTTCCTCGGCACAATCACCGATATGCAGAGAAAAGGCACCACCGCTAATTACGGCGGTTCGGGCGCCGACAGAGCGATGAACGTCTGCTCAAACGGCGACAACGTTGTTTACTGCTGCGGCGCGACCTATTCGTCCGACGGCGACCTTGCAAACTGCGAAGCCAAGAGCAACGGCTCAGTCACAACCGGATTCAACTTCAAGTACGATGTCGCTAATGTAGAGGCATAACACATTCATGCAATATTCCGCCCTCCCCGTCAAAAGGGAGGGCGTAAAAATAAGGAGAAGAAAATGAAAAAGAAGATTCTCAGCATCGTAATGACTATTGCCCTGCTCGCGGGTATGCTTTCATGCGGGGTTGTCGCCTACGCTGAAAGCGGCAAGGTTAAATTTGCCCTGAGCACCGACCTGCACATTGAAAACAACCGCACCGAGCTCGAGGTGAGCTATCCCGAAAGCGAGCTTTATTTCAATGCCGGCGGCTCGGGCAACATTTACGACCAGGCATCGACTCTCGCGAAAACGTTTCTGAATAATTCCGCGCGCGAGGGCGTTGACTTTGTGCTTGTAGCCGGAGACCTGACGAGAAACGGCACAAGAGAGCAGCACGAATACACAGCGGACCTTCTCGCCCGCTTCGAGAAAAAGACAGGTATCCCCGTTTACGTTGTGCCCGGAAATCACGATTACTTTAACTCCGAGCCGGCAGATTTCAAAGAGATTTACGCCTCATTAGGCTATGACGAGGCAATTGTTTCCGACAGCAAAACCGCCTCATACACCGCGGATTTGAAGAATGATTACCGCCTTATCGCGGTCGATTCAAATAATCCCGGCGAGGACGGCGACGGCGTTGACGCCCGCCTTCTGAGATGGGTAAAGGCGCAGACTGAAGCCGCGGCGAAGGACGGAAAGCGCATTATATATATGATGCATCACCCTCTGCTTGAGCATCTGCCCCTCGGTAAAGTGCTTATGAAGGACTTTATGCTCAGAAACTCGGAGCTCATAGCCGAAATGTTCTGCACATGGGGCATTGAATATGTGTTCACGGGCCACGAGCACGGCAACGACATAGCGAGCTACAAAGGCCTTAACGGCAAAACCGTTTATGACGTGCTCACCACAGCCCTCTCATCCTATCCCATCGAATACAGAATGGTCACAATGGACAGGCAGGGTGCGGATATAAAGATGCGCTCAATTGACAAGTGCAACATCTCCGCTCTTGTGCCCGGCTACACAAAAGCGCAGATTTCAATGCTCAAAAAGGACTATAACGGCTTTGCCTACGGCATTTTCAGATATTCAATCGAGAAGAAAATTCTTCATTATGTTTCCCCCGAATTCATAAAGAATAAGCTGAAAGTGACAAAAGGGCCTGCGGCAGATGAAATTGACGCCCTCTTCGGCGCGATAGACGAAGCGCTCGAAATGCCGATTTATGAGAGCGAAGGCGGCAAAAAAAGCATGCAGGCGCTTGCCGCTCTGAAGGGAGTAAATCTCCCGGAGACCAAATACGGCTCTCTGCTTGAGCTTGCGAGCGCGCTTGTCGCGGCGCACTATTACGGCAACGAAAACCTGCCCGCGCCCGAAAACCCCGAGGCGGAGCTTTTCACAAAATGCCTTAATACGGGGCTTGAGTATGTGTTCACCAAAACAGGCAGAACGGGCATTACTCTGCTTGCCTCGATTCTCACGCAGCTCGGCGTTGAAACCGACACTTTGAGCCCTGTCTTCACCGCCGTGAAATTCGGCAAAGAGGATTCATACAAGGTTGCCGCCGCGGTGCTTAACCCGCTGCTCAACCGTTTCCTCGTTGATTTCTCCTGCCCGGACAGAGACGCCTGCCTTGCGGCGAATTAAGAGTGAAGATTATCGGGTCGATTCGTTCTTTGTTCCCCGGTTTTTCGGCCGCATCTTTCCTTTCAGATACGGAGAATAAAGCAAATCATTAACAGCAAAACTCCCGCAGGAACAATCCTGCGGGAGCTTTTGTTATATTTTTTATCCTTTATATCCTGTGTCACCCGGCTTAACGGTATATATCCACACCATTTCGTCGCCCGGCTTAAGCTCATACTTATTCGCCGCGACATTGGGGAATTCGCCGTTAACGCTGTACAGCCAGCCGCTGTTTGAGCCGCAGTCCTTTTCCGCGAGACCGCCTATGCTCTTTACATAATCGCTCCTTCCTTTTACCTCGATGCCTGCCGCAGGCGCGACTCTGTCGAGCACGTCGCGGGCAGTTTCGCCGTCTTTGATTTCAATCTCGGTGTCGAGAAGGATGCCATTTTTCGGCAGATTTGCCTTACCGTATTTAACGGCGTTCTGCACGTTGATTAAAACGTGCACCGTTTTCGCCTTTTCGGTGGTGGTGGTCGTAGTGGTTGTGGCAGCGGTTGTTGCAGGCTTAGTTGTGGTTTTCTGAGTGGGCTTTGTAAGCACAACCTCGCCCGTGCCGGTTGAGCCCCTCAGGGTTGAAGGCACCGTGACCGTTGAGGTCGTGGCCCTTGTGGCCCTCGTTGAGCGCTGGTTGTTTCTTGTGGTTGTTGTGTTTTCCTCGTTTGATTTTGCCGAGGTGGTCGCCGTGTCTTCCTGCGCCTTTGTTGCGGCGGCCTTCGTTGTGCTCTTGCCCGGTGCTTTGGTTGTTTTTTCCGTTTCGCCCTGAGCGGCGGTTGTGGTCTTTGCCTTTGCGCCGCCTTTTTTGGTGGTGGAAACAAGCGCGGACAAATCGAATTTTGTGGTCGAGAGCGGGGCGGTCAGCTGTACGGTGGTAGTGGCATAGGTCTCGTCGTCGCCCTCATTCCACACATAGCCGGTGTCGATGCCGTCGGTCAGGCTCTCAGAGGTTTCACCATAGTATTCGTAATAATCGGTGTCCGAGTATTCGTCGGTATTTTCACCGGAGTACCCGTCGGCGTAGGTTTCGCCGCCCTCATAATCGATTAACTCATCCCGGGCGTATTCCGTTTCGCTTTCTTCGTTTCCCGTCTCCTTGCCGCAGGCGGCAATGCCGAAAGCAAAAAGAAACACAAGGAGCAGACATAAATATTTTTTGAATTTCATAGCATTTACCCGCTTTACGCAATTTCGCCCGTTACGGCGGCAATTATATTCTTATAAACCGAAACAAGTGATGATGAAACGTATTTGTCAAGGTGGAGCGAGCCGAAAAACCAGCGCCTGTAAGTGCAAACGCCCGCGAGCTCCTCAAAATAGGAGTTAAGGCCGTTGACCGCTGTCTGCTCGCCGTCCTTGAGCTTGAGGAATGATTTCACTTTAACGGGCGGCTCGTGGGTGAGAATGAAATCCACCTTGCAGTTGAGCGCCTCAAGGTTGTTCGCGCCCTCAATCATCTCATCGCGCGAGGGAAATTCGTCCTTTGACCAGGAGTTTGTCTCAAAACGAATGTCTATGTCGGGGCTTTCGCCTCCGCCCATCGTGAAATAGGTCATATTGTCTATCTTGAAAATCTGCCCCCTCATAAGGTGGCGGATATTCGGGGCTATTTCGTGGACCTTGCCGCCCTCCCAGATGGTCACGGGCAGAGCCTGCAGGGCATCAAAATTCTCGTGAGTGCCGTCGATGAAGCAGATGTCATATTTTTTCTTCTGCAGTCTTCTTATATTCGCCGCCTCTTTGCGGCTGCCGTCCCAGATGAAACCGAAATCGCCGCAGACGATGAGAATATCCCCTTTTTTCAGTTTTTTGAGCGCGGGGTCACTGAATCTTTTGATATCCCCGTGCATATCGCCTGTCACGTAAACCATATTTTCTCTCCGATAATATTGATGGTGCTATAATACACTCTCCGCCGAAAAAAATCAAGAGGAATAACGATTTAACACTTTTCTCTATTGATTAAACTAAAAAAATTTACTATAATATAGAGTAATGTACTTTTAACGGAAAGGACGGTGACAGGATGAAAGCAATCTTAAAATGTGTGCGCGAGTACAAGCTTCCCTCTTTTCTGACCCTGCTGTTTATTTTTGCGGAAGCGCTGATTGAAACCCGCATACCCACAGTCACGGCAGACCTCGTAAACAGGGTCAAGGCTATTGAACTCGCGGGCGAAAGCGCGGCGGCAGGCGGAATGCGCGAGATTATCACAGCAGGTCTCACGCTTGTGCTCATGGCGGCAGTTTCACTCATATGCGGCGCTCTCGCGGGCTACTGTTGCTCAAAGGCGTCGGCCGGTTTTGCCAAAAACCTGCGCCACGATATTTATTATAAAATCCAGGATTTTTCCTTCTCCAATACAGATAAATTCTCCGTGTCATCCCTCGTGACAAGGCTCACAACCGACGTTACCAACGTGCAGATGGCGTATATGGTTACCATCCGTATGGCGGTAAGGTCGCCCCTGATGATAGTTTTTTCCGCCGTTATGGCTTACAGAATGGGCGGCTCGCTCGCCTCATCCTTCCTTGTCATCATTCCCGTGCTCGCGGTCGGCCTCATCACAATCGGCATATTTGCCCTGCCCGCATTCAGGCGCGTTTTCAAGAAGTATGACAAGCTCAACGAATCCGTTGAGGAAAACGTGAGGGCAATGCGCGTTGTCAAGAGCTTCGCGAGAGAGAACTACGAAAAAGAAAAATTCGGCAAGGCATCCGAAAGCATCCGCAAGGATTTCACTTTTGCAGAGCGCGTTGTGGCTTTCAATATGCCCATAATGCAGATTTGCGTCAACTTCAACCTCGTGTTTGTGCTCTATGTCGGCTCAAAGCTGATTATTTCAAACAGGGGCGCCACAATTGACGTAGGCCAGATGTCCGCGATGCTCACCTACGGCTTCCAGATTCTTATGTCGCTCCTGCTGCTTTCAATGGTGTTTGTTTTCGGCACGATAAGCGTTGAGTCGATAAAGAGAATCAATGAAGTTCTCCGCGAGGTGCCGGATCTCACAAACCCCGAATCTCCCGTTATGGAAGTTAAGAACGGCGCTATTGATTTCTGCGGCGTTTCGTTCAAATATTCCGAAGGCGCCAAGAAAAACGCGCTTGAACACACGGACCTTCACATCCCGTCGGGCACTGTCGCCGGCATAATCGGCGGCACGGGCACCGGCAAAACGACTCTTGTTCAGCTTATCCCGCGCCTCTATGACGCCACAGAGGGCGAGGTCTGCGTGGGCGGAGTAAACGTTAAGGATTACGACCTCGTAACGCTCAGAGATTCTGTCGCCATGGTTCTTCAGAAAAATGTTATTTTCTCCGGCACGATAAAAGAAAACCTGCTCTGGGGCAATCCCGAAGCAACCGATGACGAAATAACCGGGGCGTGCAAGGCCGCGCAGGCGCACGACTTCATAATGAGCTTCCCCGACGGCTATGACACCCGCATTGAGCAGGGCGGCACAAACGTTTCGGGCGGCCAGAAACAGCGCCTTTGCATCGCGAGGGCTCTGCTCAAAAAGCCTAAGGTGCTCATCCTTGACGACTCAACCTCCGCGGTTGACACCGGGACGGACGCCCTTATCAGGCGCGAGCTTAAAAACTATATGCCCGAAACCACAAAAATCATTATTGCCCAGCGCATTTCCTCCGTGCAGGAGGCCGATATGATTATCGTTATGGATAACGGCTCAATCGCTGCGACGGGCACTCACGACGAGCTTCTCAAAACCTGCTCTATCTACCGCGAAGTATATGAACAGCAGAGCAAAGGGGGTGAGGATAATGAGTAAAGGTCAGCCCGGCGGAAAACCCCGCATGAATTTCCCCGTTGTGGCAAGAGTACTTCGCACCCTCAGGGGATATTACCCCGTGCTCATGCCCCTCACCGCTGTGTGCATCTGCTTCTCGGCGATAGCGGCGGCGCTTCCCGCGGTATTTGTCCAAAGGATAACCGCCATAATTGAGGAGCGCTTCCTCTCCGGCAACTGGGAGGGCGCGAGGCCCCTTATCGTGCGTAACCTTGTGCTTCTTGTGGGCATGTATCTTCTCTCCATAGCGACCACGACCCTCTATACACAGCTTATGGCGTACATGACCCAGGGCTTCCTCAAAAAACTCAGAGTTGAGATGTTTGAAAAGATGCAGGATCTGCCCATCTCTTTCTTTGACAGGAACAAGCACGGCGATATTATGAGCTACTACACAAACGACATTGACGCCATCCGCCAGCTTGTTTCACAGGCGCTGCCCGCCACCCTTCAGGCGTGCATTATCGTCACGGCGGTCACATTTATTATGATGTACTACTGCGTGTGGCTTATGCTCATTGTCTTCGCAGGCGTCGTCCTTATGCTGTTTGTTTCCGGAAAGGTCGGCGGCGGCTCGGCGAAATATTTCGTCAAGCAGCAGAAGTCAATCGCGATTACCGAGGGCTTTGTTCAGGAAATGATGAACGGCCAGAAGGTTATAAAAGTATTCAATCACGAGAGACAGGCCGAAAAGGATTTTGACAAGGTAAACGGCAATCTCTTCGGCGACAGCTTCAAGGCGCACGCATACGCAAACCTGCTCGCTCCCATAATTATGAATGTGGGCAACCTGCTTTACGTCACGGTTGCAACCGTAGGCGGTGTGCTTATGCTGGCGGGCGTTAAAAACCTCAGCCTCTCCGGCATGGCGTTCGGCGTGAGCGTGCTCGTGCCCTTCCTCAATATGACAAAGCAGTTTACCGGCAACGTGAACCAGGTTTCACAGCAGATAAACGTTGTTGTTATGGGTATGGCTGGCGCGCAGAGAATATTTGAGATGATTGACAATGAGCCCGAATCCGACGACGGATATGTAACCCTCGTGAATGCCGTTATCGATGAGGAAGGCAACATTACCGAGAGCAGGGAGCGCACGGGCAAGTGGGCGTGGAAGCATCCGCACCACGACGGCACCGTCACCTACACCGAACTTAAGGGCGATGTGAGAATGACTGATGTTGACTTCTCATATGTTGAGGGCAAAGAGGTGCTCCACGGAGTATCCGTATTCGCGGAGCCCGGCCAGAAGGTCGCCTTTGTCGGCGCTACCGGCGCGGGTAAAACCACAATCACCAACCTCATCAACAGGTTTTACGATATCGCGGACGGCAAAATCCGCTATGACGGAATAAACGTCAACAAGATTAAAAAGAGCGACCTTCGCCGCTCGCTCGGCCTCGTGCTGCAGGATACAAACCTGTTTACCGGCACCGTTATGGAGAATATCCGCTACGGCCGCCTTGAAGCGACGGACGAGGAGTGCATAGAGGCCGCGAAACTCGCGGGCGCGGATGATTTCATCACCCGCCT
>DBWO01000044.1 GCA_002309055.1 Ruminococcaceae bacterium UBA1236 | reverse complement strand
ACAGACGCCTGTTATGGTTGCGGTAACTTCTTCGCCCTGAACAGCTGTGTATTCATCGCTGTCAAAGTATGTGTTGTAATCAGACCAATAAGCGTCCCGGCAGACATAGAGCTGAACGACATCGCCGTCTTCAACCTGAGCGGTATCCATTGTATACCCGGTGTATGTGCCGAAGCTTTCGTTTATAACACCGTCATTGGGAGTCTGACCGTTAACTGAAAAACTGCAGGATTTTGCTTCGCCGAAAATCTTTGAGACAAAGCCGTAAGCACAGCCTATATAGTCCTCAGCCGTCTCTTCGGTGAAAGCGTCGCCGTATTCGTTTATGTGAGCCGCAACAAGAACATCAAAGACAGTTACGCCGTCAACAATTTCGCCGTTATGGTCCTTGATTGTGGTTTCAAAACCGTATTGCTCGGCAGTGCGTGAGCTGACTGTAAGGGTTACGGGAGCAACAACAAATCCATTGTCATAATAACTGAATTCAACGCTCGCCTCGGTTTCGGGAGGCAGCACTGAAATGGGAGCATAGTTACCTATAACGGGAACATCTTCTGAGTAATCATCTTCAACCGCGCCGCTTGTCACAAGGTAGTATTCACCCGGGTTTTCAACGGTAAAGGTGATGCTGCCGTTTTCATCCGTTGTGCCGAGCTCGGTATAATTTTCAAAATCCTCTGTGATGCTCAGGGTAGCTCCGTTCATGGGAATTGTCTTAGAATCAATTGTTTCCTGAGTGCTGCAGCCGTAGTATACCAGACAGACGCCTGTTATGGTTGCGGTAATTTCTTCGCCCTGAACAGCTGTGTATTTATCGCTGTCAAAATAAGTGTTGTAATCAGCCCAATAGGAATCCTGACTGACATAAATCTGAACGACATCGCCGTCTTCTACCGTCGCTGCATCTGCGTTGTATCCGGTATAAGATCCGAACTGTTCATTATACACACCGTCATTGGGGGTTGCGCCGTTAACGGAGAAGCTGAAAGAAACAGCTTCGCCGAATATTTTTGTGATATATCCGCCGCTTAAAGAGATATAATCCGATGCTGTCTCTGCGGTGAAAGCATCGCCGTACTCTGCCAAATGTGCTGCAACGATTACATCAAATACGGTTATTCCGGTAACGGGGTTGTCGGAAAAGTCGGTTTCCGCCGTCTCAAAGCCGTATTCTTTTGCAAGACCCGGAACAACATAAAGACTTTCGGGTGCAATCACGAATTCCTTATCATAATAGCTAAATTCAACGTAGATTGCTTCGGGATCGTCTCCGCCCGCAAACGAAAGGACCTGGAACACTGAAAGTGCCATGATGACCGCAATTATTGCGGCAAGAATTTTTTTACCTGATTTTACCATTTTGAACATTCCCTTCAAATATAAAATGTGCGCCCCGGTGATGAGGGCGCACGCAGAAAAAGACAAGGCAAAATAAACCCCGTATTTTTTCGCCCTTCATTCCCAAAGGCAAAAGGCGGCTTCAGGATAAAACCGCTTTATGATTCCGGACGGCATTCCGACTGTAACGGCAATGGATGTTGCGGCGGATTTTCACCGCGCTTTCCCGCCGGCGCAGGCCCGGGATAAAAACACCGGACATACACCTTGAACGAAATCATATGTATTATATCACCGCGCAATATGCATGTCAAGAAAAGCAAAAAAATACGCGGAGTATTTGGTGTTGAATTACCGGTGTTTCATTGGTATAATTAGATGCGGGAAAAAGAAGGAGGAATAAAAACGGAAAAATTCAGATGGGCCTATGTCGGCAGCGGAAGCATTGCCGAAAATACAGCGAGAAGCATAACGCGCGGCAATAACAAAATTGCCGCAGTGTATTCAAGAAACAAGGCAAAAGCAGACAAATTTGCCGCAAAATACGGCGCGGAGGCTTTCGGCGAATTTGAAAGCATGCTTGAAAAAGGGAAATTTGACGGCGTATATATTGCCACTCCTCACACCGCGCATATTGATTATGCGCTCGGTGCAATGCGGGCGGGCTTCCCCGTGCTGTGCGAAAAGCCCGTCGGCGTAAGCGCGGCACAGGCAGAGCAGATGATTAACACTTCACGCGAGAACAATGTTTATTTCTGCGAAGCGATGTGGACCTGGTTTTCCGATTTGCCGCAAAAAGTCAGAAACAGGATTGCGGAAAATAAGATAGGAGAAATAAAAAGCGTCAATATTGTTCACGCATTTCCCGGCCTTATGATGAGCAAAAACTCGCGCCTTCTTAAGCCCGAAACTGCGGGCGGAGCTCTCCTTGACATCGGCGTTTACCCAATCACTTACTGTTACCGTCTTTTCGGTTATCCCGAAAGCATCAGGTGCGAAGGAAACGTTAAAAACGGAATAGATACGGGCGAAACCGTCACGCTCACATATGACGGCTTTGATTGCAAACTCGAGATGTCTTTTTTAAAACTCGTTGAACGCTTCAGAATTACCGGCACTCAGGGAGAAATAAAAATACCGATGTATCATATGGCGCGTTCCGCTTCCGTTAAAACAGAAAGCGGCTGTGAAAGATTATCCGGCAAAACCGATTATCTCACCGAATTTTCATGCGCGGCAGATGAAATCCGCGCAGGGCTTATCGAATCCGCCTATGTTCCGCACAGCGCAACGCTTGACTGCCTGAAAATAATGGACGAGTGCAGAAGACAGATGAATCTTGTTTATCCGTTTGAGAAATAATAAGAGAAAGGGGAAAAGAAAATGGAGAAAATTAAAATTGACAGTTCAAAATGCATAGGATGCGGGAAATGCGTCAAAGACTGTGTCGCGTCCTCGCTTTACCTCGAAGGCGGCAAAGTAAAGCTCAGGGAAGGCTGTATTGAGTGCGGCCACTGTTTTGCCGTTTGCCCCGAGAAAGCAATCGAAATGCCCGGCTACGATACATCCGGCTGTGTTGAGATTACGCCGATGACTTCCATTGACAGTGATACTCTTCTGCAGGCGATGAAAAGCCGCCGCACGGTAAGACAGTTCAAGGATATACCCGTTGAGCAGGAAAAAATCGACAGAATCCTTGAGGCGGGCAGATACGCCCCCACCGGCGCGAATTCGCAGAACGTGGCTTACACAATCCTTTCCGACAAAAAGGACGAGCTCGAGCGCGAGTGTGTGAAGCTTTTCAGAGCGGGCGTCAAAGTCGGTTCGAAGTTTTCAAGTTCGCTCAAAAATAAAGATATAAACGACACGTTTTTCTTCAAAGGCGCGCCGCTTGTTATTGTGGTTTCGGGGCACGACAGCGTAAACGCAACCCTCGCCAGCGCCTATATGGAGATTGAGGCCAACAGCTTAGGGCTCGGCGTGCTTTACAGCGGATTTTTCTGCGGCTGTGCGGCGCTGAATCCGAAAATCAAAGCGAATCTTCACCTGCCCAAAGGCCATAAAGCGGTCACCTGTATGATTATCGGCTACCCGGCAGTTGACTATAAACGCATACCGCCCCGCAAACCGCCGAAAGTTAATATTCTCTGATCGACATTGATTCCGTGTAATATAAAAAAACATCAGCCCGCAGATCAATCAATCTGCGGGCATACTTTTTTAAAAATTTTATTGACCTGTAACAGTTATTCTTCCCTGACCGTGCGGGTCTGCGTAAGCGTCGCCGATTTCTCCTCCGAGTTCATCCGTAATGTAATCTATAAGGAGCTGGCTGTCGAGCTTCGCCTGTTTTTTCACCACTTTCGCTCCGTCAAAAGCGGTAAGGCCGTCACCGTTATTCATAAGGACGTATTCAATGCCGGCAACAGTGTATGTTTTATCGGGGTCAAGCGGCTCGCCGCCGATCATAACATTTTTAACTCTTCTCTCGCCCTCGATGCCGGCCTGCATATTGTTTTCGTCTCTCTTGCATCCGCTCGGAACCGATATATCAATCTCGTAAGTCATGCCGGCAACCTGCAGGAAGCCGCCTGTTTCCTCAGGAGCCGCCTGAGCGCCCCATTCGAGCGCATCAAGAATCTGCTGACCCGTTGCCTCAATCACACACATCTGATTGTTAAAGGGGAATACACTGAGTATGTCGTTATATGAGATGTCGCCTTTTCGGATATCCGCTCTGATACCGCCGCCGTTGAGAAGCGCTATATCTGCGCCGGACTGCTGAAGTATCGCGTCCGTGCAGAAGTCTGCCATATTTGTTTCGGCGCGGCGTACCATACGAACCGGATTTCCCTCGTCATCCACAACAACCGGGTCGTTTATTGTGAGGTTGTAATTTGTTTTAGCGACAACCCGGCCGAGCTCCTCTTCGAGAGAAGCCATCTTATCATCAATTGCTTTGCTTATATCGTTTTCAATCCCGAAAACTTCGGCGGCGCAGATTGAATTGTTCCAGGTGATTGAAGTCGATTCTTCAATTCCGTTTTCCGCAGAGATTTTGCTGATACCGATGCCGCTGAGCTTTGAACCCACGGCAACGCGCTCCACATCCTCACCATCGGCGTTTTGAACTGCGGCAAGCTCATAATCGTGGCTGTGTCCGTCAAAGAATACATCTATTCCGCTTGTGTTTCTGATTATATCTTCATACGAAAGCTCATAGAATGCTTCCTTTCCCACGTGACTCAGCGCATAAACATAATTTGCGCCCTGCGCTCTCGCGGCGTCAACCGCGTTTTGCACCGATTCATACAAATCCCCGAATGAATTACCCTGTTTGAAGTCATATATGAAATTACCGTTTTCGTCCTGGAAATATGCGGGAGTTGATGATGTAACAGTCTGAGGCGTAATAATGCCGACAAAGGCAATCTTGACGCCCTGAACTTCTTTGATAGTATAGGGTTCAAACACGTTCTCACCGTTTTTGGTGAGATTACAGCAAACATACGGAAAATCCGCTTTTTTCGTAAGTTCAATAAAATAATCGGCGCCGTAATCAAATTCGTGATTGCCGGGGGCGGCAACATCATATTTCATTTTGTTCATAAGGTCGATTATATCTTCGCCCTTCGTGATTGTGCCGATGGTTTCGCCCTGTATGGAGTCGCCGCAGTCAACAAGGATTGTTTCATAGCCCTGTTTCTCATAGTTTTCGCGTATATGTTCAAGGCCCGCGTAGCCGAAGCCCTGTGTTATTCCGCAGTGCACATCGCTTGTGTACATAACGATAATATCGCCGTTTTTCTCTGCCTCGGCAACGGGAGTTTCCTGCCCGCTTTGGGGCTTTTCCTCTTTTTTGCCGCACGCCGCCGTCAGAATCAAAGCGGCAACAAGCAGCAGCACAGTGAGCTTTCTGATAATTGTCATAACGCACCTCCGCTCGGGTTTTTATGCAGCTATTTTAACACACCCGCACACATAAATACAATATTTTTATGCAATTGTATCACAAGTATTACTGCAGCAAAGCCGGATTTGTGTTTAACCGCTTAAACATTCTTGCCCGGAAACCGGACGGCAAAAAGCATTTTACTGAAAATAAAAGAAAAAAAACACTTGATATTGTGTTTATGATGTGTTAATATACAAAATAAGTGGGGGTGGAAGCCCGTTAACTATGCTTTTCATTTTGTTACAAGGAAGGTTTTTCTTATGAAAAAATTTTCATGCGTTGCTCTGGCGATTATCATCGCCCTTTCGTGTGTTGTTACGGCATTTGCGTACAGCGGGACTAACCGGGAGGCTGACAGCCCGTATATGTGCGGCATATGCAAGTCCACCTTCGGCTCCGCCGGCGAACTTAACGAACATATAAATCAAATACACGGCCCGCAGTACTGTGTATGTCCCTACTGCGGCAGTTCATTTACGGATGAATACTCATATAACGACCACATTGACATCTGCGCGGATCAGCTGAGGGACGGCGCAAACACAGTAAGCTTCAGCGCGATTGTCGACCGCCTGATAAGAGTTTTTGAATCAGGCGCAAGCTGGTGGGACTCCATTGAGGATATCATCATCCGCCTGATTGACGTTTTTGAGGGAATAGGCATAAGACTTGTGCCTGACAAGGATGTCGCGGAGTTTTTAAACTGAAATATTCCGCTACCGCATTTAAGTGAAATCAAACAGATAAATAAAAGGGCTTGTATGCTTTTCATACGAGCCCTTTATTGTTTTATGGAGTTTGGATTAATATTCGTATTTTTCGCAGAATGAATCCCAACCCATCGACCGGACATCGGAAACCGGAAAGAGTTTGTATTCTTCGTTATCGAGTGAATTGATAACTGAATTATACAGTTTAACGTCAGCCGTTATTCTTTCATATTCGCCGCTTGTCTCTTTGTCGGAAGCAACATCAATATACTGCAGCTCGGCGCCGTCATAGTAATAGTACAGTATATGAAAAGGCATTTCGTTGCCCTCACTGCCTTCTCCCCTGTTCCAATAATAGGTGAACAAGCCCGGATAATCGCTGTTATTTACGGCGTGCGGCCACCACTGACCTCCGTAGCTGTCCGAAGCACCGAGATATTTTACACTACCGTCTGAATATGTGTATATCTGCCCGTGCCCGTATGTGCCTGAATCCCATGGATCGGCAACAAGAAGCTCCGGGATTCCGTCATTATTCAAATCCTTAAGCCCCAGCTTTGCTTCGTCGGGCTCCCCGATTAAATATTCGCCGTAATTCTGCGACTTGTATAAACCGTAATATGCGCTCTTCCACGCTGCGCTTTTACCGGTCAAGCCGTTAGGGGACGATGAAGCTGAAGTAACGCCCTGCGGGATGTCTCTGAGGCTGTCATTGGGATTGCAGTTTAATGAAACAAGAGTATAATTTGCGTAATTCTCGCCGAAATACTTTTCTCTCAGAACAGCTGTTCCTTTGCCGTATTCTTTTTCATCTGTCAGGTTTTCACTTCCGAGGCCGTAATACACCGCCGACCCGCTGTCAGCAAAATCTTCAAAACGACTTGTTTCATAAACACTGAACCAGACCTTCAGCGACCCGTCTTCATTTCTGAATATTTTTGTAACCTTCGAAAAGCGGAAAAGGTTTTCTCCGTCCGCATTGGGGAAATAATACCTGTTGTTGTAATACTTAATGTAATCTACCGATTGGTTTTCAACTTCTGTATCAAAAAACCTCTTTGCTCTTTCCTGCAAATACTCTTCGCTGATCGAAAGATTGTACGCCACTCCGTCAAAGGTTGCGCTGTAATCATTTGAAAACTTATCATAATAATTGAATCTGAGATTAAGCATTATAAATCTGATTATCTCAGCGTCATCCTTATTGGTTATCTTATCAATCTTGTGCTCCGAAAAATTAGAGAGAAAAACGTTTATCATATGGATTTCGGAAGCATCTAAACTGCTGCTTATGTCTTTCTCTGTTTGCACTTCTTCGCTGACCGGCTCATCCGAACGTGAAACCGCTGTGTCAATCTCGGTTATTCCGGTTTCATCTGTAACTTCCATTTCGCGCTTCTGCCGTGCTTTTTTCACGGCAAAGACAGTTCCGGCAGTTACTCCGGCTACAAGAACCAACGCGGCAATCAAAAGAATAACCTTTTTCATAAAGTATCCTTCCGGTTTAACTTTTTACACGCTCAGCAGGCCGGCGTCAACGAGGTACTGACCGCCGGTGCAGTATTTTGCCTTATCGCTCGCGAGGAAAACAACGAGGTTAGCGGCATCCTCCGGCTCAATCCAGGGAACGGGCTGAAGGTTGCCGGCGGAGCGCTCGGCAATCTCTCTGGGGGTCATACCCTCCATAGCGGCAAGGCCGTCGTTCATAGGGGTATTCACTCCTGTGGGATGTATGCTGACAACCCTTATGTTATAAGGCGCAAGCTCGATTGCCCAGGACTTTGTGAGACCCGTGAGCCCCCACTTTGAGGCCGCGTAATGAGAGAGACGGTTGCCGCCTCTGAGACCCATTACGGAGGAGTTATTGATAATAACGCCGCTCTTTGCCTGCTTCATATAGGGCACAACTCTTCTTGTTACATTGAAGGGGCCTTTGAGGTTAATGTCTATCATCGCGTTCCACTCGTCGTCGGTCATTGTGTCAACCTCGGCGTAGGCGCAGATGCCGGCGTTGTTAAAGAGAATATCGATTTTGCCGAATTCGTCAATCGCCGCCTTAACGGCCGCGGTAACATCCTCATCCGAGCGCACATCGCCTGAAGCTATAACGGCTTTTCTGCCGAGCGCCTCAATCTCCGCCTTGAGGCTTTTAAGCTCATCGCTTGTGCCGAATTCATAGGCGGGGTACTCAATTTTTTTAGCCACATCAAACGCGACTATATCCGCGCCCTCTTTTGCGAGAGCGAGAGCGGCGGCTCTGCCCTGCCCGTGGGCGGCACCTGTTATGAAAGCAACTTTTCCGTTAAATTCACCCATTGTATTATTCCTCCGATGTATTATCGCTTCTGTAGCCGTAAAGCTCCTCGTCAAGGGGAACGCAGGCCACTGTGTTGAAAAGGTTGGTGGCGTACATAATGCCCGCGAAAGCTATGAGCTGAACGAGCACCTTGTCGCTGAATTTTGCTCTGAGTCTGTCATATATCTCCTGCGGGATATTGTGCGGATCCTTTGTGATTGCTACGCCGAAATCAATAAGAAGCTGCTCGGTTTCATTCACCTGCAGGTTTTCAAGGTCCTCGCCGTTATCAACGAGAATCTTTGTGAAGAAAAGGCCGCAGATGAGGCAGTCGTTTCCCGTTGAAATCGCGTATGAGAATATCTGAAGAGCGCGGTTGCCGAGCACGGGGCAGAGATTATCATAGAGCGTGTACCAGTCCATATAGGTTTTGAAGGACTGCACATCGTGAAGCATTGTGCGCTTCATATTGGTGATTCTGCCGTGCTTTGCAATCTGGTCATCATATTCTTTTCTGACCTCTTCGCTTGACGACTCATAGTCTGTCATCGGAATAAGCGGTTTTTTGATGTAAACTTTCATTACAGTACCTCCTGATTATTTGATAAACTTCGCAGAAAGCCCGAAAAGCATCTGCGCAAGGAAATAAGTGCCGAGGTTAATGCTCCTGACAGACATGGTGTTGAATCGCTCTTTGTCAAAGAATTCGAGCAGGAGCGAGGAATCGGAAACAATAAAGAGAAGCGGCGCGGCAATCAGCAGAATCTGCGCGATTATATTGCCCGTAAAGCACCCGAGAGCGAGGCAGACGCCCATTGCGAACATGCAGGATATCGCCGCGGCGTAAACGCCTATCGGGGCGAGGGCTTTGTCGGGCTTCACCTTTGAGATGAATATGAGTGCGAACACTCCCGCGAAAGCAAGCAGAGCGAATGCTATGAATACGGGCACCGAAAAAGCTCCCCTTGCCTTTATTTCACCGGCGAACGCGACCATATAGACGATGTGGCCCGAGAGGAAGAAAAGGCCGCCGAGAAGAATTAAAAACGCGGATTTCTTTTTATCTGTTTTATCCTTTATGAACGGGTCAAAGGTGAGGAAAATATCACCGAGCAGACCGAGGGCAAGCGCCGTAACAATCAGCCTGCCGTAGCGCGATTCAATAGGATGAGCGCTGTATATGCCGCAGAGCAGGAATATTGATGAGCTTATCATCTTGAAAACAAAGCCCTTTTTTGTGGCTTCGGGGTAGCCCGCCTTTATGAAAAGCGCGGCAAAAACCGCCTCGGCGCAAAACAGGAGAATATATAGCACGTATTCACCCCCTCTTAATCACTTTCTCTATTTTGAAACATTTACCGCGTTTTGTCAAGAATAAATAAGATAAAAAAAGGGTGGTACAAGCCGTTTTGATATGGTATAATAAAGTTTAGTTCTGAAGAAATTCACCGAGGTGTTTATATGAAACTTCTTGCACTTGACGGCAACAGCATAGTAAACAGGGCGTTTTACGGCGTGAAGCTGCTCTCAACAAAGGACGGCGCGCACTTCACAAACGCCATTTACGGCTTTATGAATATACTGCTTAAACTGCGCGCGGACGTTAAGCCCGACTGCATCGCGGTTGCATTTGACGTGAAAGCGCCGACCTTCAGGCACAATATGTATGACGGCTACAAGGCAAACCGTAAAGGTATGCCGGAGGAGCTTGCGAGCCAGATGCCCTATCTCAAGGACCTTCTCACGGGGCTCGGCCTCAAAATACTCGAAGCGCCCGGCTGGGAGGCGGATGACATACTCGGAACTCTCGCGGCAAACTGCGGCGAAGGCGACTTTTGCTATATTGCGACGGGCGACAGAGACTCCCTTCAGCTTGTCAGAGACAACGTCAACGTGCTGCTCGCTTCAACCAAAATGGGCTCGCCTGTCACAACGCTCTATGACAAGGCGAAAATCAGCGAGGATTACCTTGTCCCCTCGCCCGAGTTTCTCATAGACATCAAAGCCCTTCAGGGCGACGCTTCGGACTGCATACCCGGCGTCGCGGGCATCGGCGAAAAGACGGCGAAGGACCTCGTTTCAAAATTCGGAAACATTGACGACATTTACGCTCACCTTGATGAGCTCGACATCAAGCAGGGCGTTCACGATAAGCTGGCTCAGGGCAGGGACAGCGCTTATCTGAGCAGGACGCTCGGCACGATTGTGACTGACGCGCCCGTTGAAACCGATTACGGCGCCTATGTTCCGGCCGAGCCGGACGCGTACAGAGTGACCTCCATTCTCACCGAGCTCGAGATGTTCAAACTCATTGAGCGGCTTGAACTTAAACCCGTTCAGATTCAGAGGGATGAAAAGGACGCGCCCGAAATCAAAACGGAGGTTTATCCCGCCGATGACCTTAAGCTGCTTGTAAACAGCCTGAGAAAAGAAGGCAAGGCGTATTTCACATTTGACAGCGGCGTGTTTTATTTTGCTGCGCAAAACGGCGTTGCGAAGGTTGACCCCGAAAATGACGGCTATATCGCTTTCCTCGAGGATTTCCTTTTTGCCCCGGACATAAAAAAATACACCTACAACGTAAAATCTCTCTACCGCTTTTTCTATGATTACAGAGTTGATCTCAAGATAAACGGCATCTGCGGCGACGCGATGCTCAGCGCCTATGTTCTGAACCCCTCCTCATCATACGAGCTCAAGAGAGTTATTGAGGAATATACGGGCATAATTATGCCAAGCGACGAGGTTTCTCTCCTCACGGCATATCTGCCGCCCGCCTTCGAAAAGCTTGACAGCAGTATAACGGCAAACGGGCAGGAAAACTTGCTTAAAGAGATTGAACTGCCTCTGGCCGAAGTGCTTGCGTCAATGGAAAAAGAAGGTTTCCTCACCGACCGTGAGGGCATTGAAAAATTCGGCAGGGAGCTGAGCGGGCGCATTGAAGTGCTCCTTAAAGAGATATACGACGAGGCGGGCTATGAGTTTAACCTCAATTCGCCAAAGCAACTGGGCGAAGCGCTGTTTGAAAAAATGGGACTGCCCGCTAAGAAAAAGACAAAAACCGGTTATTCGACAAACGCAGAGGTGCTTGAATCCCTCGCGGTTGACTATCCGGTTGTTTCAAAGATACTCGAATACCGCACGCTCACAAAGCTGAATTCAACTTACTGCGAGGGTCTCCTCAAGGTGATAGATGAGGACGGCAGAGTTCACTCCTCACTCAATCAGACCGAGACCAGGACGGGAAGAATTTCCTCATCCGAGCCGAATCTTCAGAATATCCCCGTGCGCTCCCCTCTCGGCAAAGAGATGCGCAAGTTTTTCGTTGCGCGCGAGGGATGTGTGCTCGTTGACGCGGACTATTCGCAGATTGAGCTCAGGGTGCTCGCGCATATGGCAAACGACAAAAATATGATTGAGGCGTTCAACAGCGGCGAGGATATCCACGCGATAACAGCCTCGCAGGTTTTCGGCCTGCCTCTTATGATGGTTACACCCGAGCTCAGAAGCAGGGCGAAGGCCGTTAATTTCGGCATAGTTTACGGCATAGGCGCTTTCTCTCTCTCAAAGCAGATAGGCGTGAGCGTGCCCGAGGCGGATTCTTACATAAAGGATTATCTGAGGAATTTCAGCGGCGTTGACGCATATATGAAAAAGACGGTTGAAAACGCCAAGAAAACGGGCTACGTTGAAACGATGTTCAGCCGCCGCAGATATCTGCCCGAAATACAGGCCTCAAATGGCAACGTCAGAGCCGCCGGTGAAAGAATGGCGATGAATATGCCCGTTCAGGGCACGGCCGCCGATATCATCAAGATAGCGATGATAAAGGTTTATAACGCGCTTGACGAAATGAATTTCAAGGCAAAACTCATTTTGCAGGTGCACGACGAGCTGATAGTTGAAGCGCCCGAGGAAGAGGCGGAAATAGTTAAGAGCATACTCAAGCGCGAGATGGAAAACGCGGTGAAAACGCGCGTGCCGATGCTCGCGGATGTGGGTACAGGCAAAACCTGGTATGACGCGAAGGACTGATTATGGATTTCAGAATAGTAGAAATGAGCAAAAGCCATATTGACGGCATTGTGAAGCTGGAGGAAACCTGCTTTGCCTCCCCCTGGACCCGTGAGGGAATTGAGGAGGAACTCTCAAATTCTCAGGCGCATTTCCTGGCTGCGGAAGGCGGCGGAGTGCTCGGATACATTGGCGTGCAGGAAATTGCGGGAGAGGCATACATCACAAACATTGCCGTTTTGCCCGGATACAGGCGCAAAGGCATCGCCGAAGCCCTGCTTAACGCGGCGGCACGCGGCGCACAGGAACGCGGATGCGAATTCATCACTCTCGAGGTGAGGGTGAGCAATTCGCCGGCAATCGCCCTCTATGAAAAATGCGGATTTGATAAAGCCGGCACGAGGAAGGGCTTTTACACAAATCCAGGGGAAGACGCGCTCATTTACACAAAAACACTGCGAGGTGCGAAATGAAGATACTTGCAATTGAATCATCCTGCGACGAAACCGCGGCGGCGGTGGTTGAGGACGGCAGAAAGGTGCTCTCAAACGTTATCGCATCGCAGGTAAAAGAGCATATAATATACGGCGGCGTTGTGCCGGAGATTGCTTCGCGCATGCACGCGCAGGCGATAAGCTCCGTTACAAAAAAGGCGCTTGACGACGCCTCGGTAACACTTGACGATATAGACGCAATCGGCGTTACATACGCCCCGGGGCTTATAGGCGCCCTGCTGGTTGGGGTAAACTTTGCAAAAGGCCTTGCCTACGCTTCGGGCAAGCCGCTCATTCCGGTGCATCATCTGCGCTCGCACGTGGCGGCAAACTACATCTCCTCCCCCGCCCTTGAGCCGCCCTTCCTCTGCCTCATTGTTTCGGGCGGGCACACTCACATCGCGGCGGTGAGAGATTACACAAGCTTTGAGGTTATCGGCAGAACGCGCGATGACGCCGCGGGCGAATGCATGGACAAATCCGCGCGCAGTATGGGGCTTGACTACCCCGGCGGCGTGAACCTTGACCGCGTGAGCAAAGGCGGAAACCCGGACGCTTACAAATTCCCGCGCCCGAGAGTTGACGGCAGCAGATATGACTTCAGCTTTTCGGGGCTTAAAACCGCGATAGTAAACACGGTGCATAACGCCCGGCAGAAGGACGAGGAGATAAACATACCCGACCTCGGCGCTTCGTGCATAAAGTCCGTTGTAGGGTGTCTGACGGACAACACCTTTGCCGCCGCGCAGGAATACGGCTTTAAAAAAATCGCCCTTGCAGGCGGTGTGAGCGCAAATTCCGTACTCAGAGCCGAAATGGAAAGAATATGTAGGGAAAAAAGCATTGAGCTCTATATGCCCGAGCTTTGCTTCTGCGGCGACAACGCGGCAATGGTCGGCTCGCAGGCATACTACGAATACCTTGCGGGCAACACCGCTTCGCTCGAGCTTAACGCATACGCTACAATGGAAATCTGACAGCTTATCCGGGGAAAGAAAATGGACAGCAAAACAAAAGCATTCTACAAATCATTTATCATAATGACGCTGACAGTGGCGTTTCAGAACCTGATTGTTTACGGGGTAAACCTCGCGGACTCCGTGATGATGGGAGCATACAGTGAAACGGCGCTGAGCGGCGTGGGTATATGCAACAACATCCAGTATCTGCTGCATATGTGCGTGATGGGCATTGCGAGCGGCATCACGGTTATCGCCTCGCGCTGCTGGGGCGAAAAGGACATCGGCTCAATGAAACTGATTTCCGCCGTAGGCAATGTTTTTGCTCTTGCAATATCCTCGCTGCTGTTTGCGCTTTGCGCCGTCTCCCCGGCAGGCATAATCTCACTTTTCACGGACAAAAGCTCCGTTGCTCTCGAGGCGGTGGAATACCTTAAAATCATCAAATACACTTATATCATTTACGGCGCGGCCCAGATACTGCTGGCGGTCCTGCGAGCGGCGGAAGTGGTGAAAATCGGATTTTATGTTTCGCTCTCGTCATTCGGCATTAACATACTGCTCAATTACGCGCTCATTTTCGGCAAATTCGGCTTCCCCGAAATGGGTATAAGAGGCGCCGCGGCGGCAACTCTCGCGTCAAGAATAATAGAAATCACCGTTGTAATCGCATATATCTTCCTTATTGATAAGAGAATAAAATTCAAGATTTACGAGCTCTTCAGGTCCACCCGGGAAATGGTGAAGCTGTATCTGCGTAAAGGCCTTCCCCTCTTTGCAAGCTCCGTTTCCTGGGGAATCGCGATGAGCATACAGGGCTCAATCATCGGGCGACTTGTTGAAAGCGCGATAGCGGCAAACAGCATTGTCACAACGCTCTTTCAGGTGGCATCAATATTCACCTACGCCGGAGCGGGTGCAGCGTGCGTGCTGATTGCGAAGATAATCGGCGAAAAGGCAGACAGAAAAACAATAAAAAAGAGAAGCAACGGTCTGCAGCTGCTGTTTCTCGTTATAGGTGTTATCGCAAGCGTTATCCTTTTCTCCGTAAAGGGGCTTATAATCGGCTTTTATGACGCGACCCCCGAAACACTGCATTACACAAATGTTTTCACGCTGATTCTGTGCGTTACGATAATCGGCACATCCTACCAGTGCCCGACGCTCACGGGCATAGTCTCAGGCGGCGGCGACACATCCTTTGTGCTGAGAAACGACATAATCTTTATGTGGCTTATAGTCCTGCCCGCGTCGGCGCTGAGCGCATTTGTTTTCAAGTTCCCCGTGGCAGTTACTTTCACGTGCCTTAAAGCCGACCAGATTCTGAAATGCCCCGTGGCGTTTTTCAAGGCGAAATCACTCAACTGGATAAAGAAAATACAGACCGGAGAGGCCGGCGAAGCGGAGGAAGAGCAGGCCGGATAAACGGGCAAATGAAAATATTTTCGGCAATAATTAATTTTATGCTTGATTTTTTCACATTTCTCCATTATAATAAACGGGCATTTGATTAACACGGAGAGTTGTCCGAGCTGGTCGAAGGAGCACGATTGGAAATCGTGTGAACGCCATAAACGTTCCGAGGGTTCGAATCCCTTGCTCTCCGCCATGAACTGAGTCCTGAATCCCCTATATATCAAGGGTTTCAGGACTTTTGTTATTTGCTGAAAGTCTAGATTTTCGGGCATAAAATTTCGGCACAGTATATAAAAAGAATTGTAAATATTTGTAAAGAACTGCTAAAAAGTGGGGTCGTTAAAAAGACCCCAAAAGGGTAAAAAAATGCCAAAAACGACCCCAAAACGCAAAAAAACGACCCCAGCAGGTTGTCTGCTGAGGTCGAAAACTGAGTTTTATTGTGCATTTTCACCAGAAACATAATTAATCAAGTTTGTGAAGGTCTTTTTCTGCTGCTTTTCGGAAATATGTGTATATATTTCCTGAGTAACCTCCGATGAATTATGCCCCATGAGTAGCTGAGCGTCTTTGAACTGAATTCCGGCTTCATAGAGAATTGTCGCGTATGCGTGCCTGAGCTGATGCGCGCATAACTTAACGCCATGTTCTTTTCTGAATCTGTTCCAGGACTTATCAAACTTGCTTCTTGTATAGTAACCGCCTTCGAATTCAAATATTATTCCCTTTTTCTTTTTGGGTAATACATTTTCCAGAGGCGGCAGCAAGGGAACTGTTCTGTTGCCTGCGTCGGTTTTAGTATGATCCTGTATTGTCGGTTTTCCGTCTACAAAGATTACCGTTTTGTTTATTGTTATAATCTTATCGTCCCAGTTGATATCTTCGTATCTCAGGGCGAGCGCTTCATTCCTTCTGCATCCGGTATAAAGGAGCAGAAACGGAAACAGTCCGAATTCGTCATTGACGGATTCCTTAATTATTTCCACTTCAGTATTCGGCGGAAGATCTCTTTTCTTTTTTCCTGCTTTTGCGGGAACCTTTACCGCTGAACACGGATTGTAATTCACATATCCGCAAACCATCGCGTAATCGTAAACCTGATTAAGAACTATCAATCTGAGTTTAAGCGTCTGTTTAGCCCATTTGTACTCCTGATACAGCGTTCTGATGAATCTGTCAACATCAATTGCCTGTATCTCATCAAGCTTCCTGTTTCCAAAATATTCCTTGATGTTTTTGATTGGGGCAATGTAGCACTGCTGGGTGTTGTAATTGATTTCCTTATCATGGCTGTCCTGCCATTCATCAATTACATCTTTCAGTTTTGGCACCTTAGTGTATTCGCCCTTGATTGCTGCTACTTTTTTGTTGAACTCTTCTTCACTTTCGTATCGGATGTGCTTTCTGATTTTCTGACCGTTCCGGCCTTCTATAATTATATGTTTGTCCATTTAATCGTGCCTCCTTTGGCTTTAATTTTATTGAAATCCTCTCTGCCTGCAATTGTGCGGACAGAGAGGATTATGGTTTATTTCGTAAGAGCTCTCGCGAGACTGGCTTTGCTGATAAAGCCGTCTTTAAAAAGATCTCCGTAAATCTTATGAACGGTGGGTCTTGATATCTTCAAAAGATTTGCTACATCTGTTTTTGTAAGCATAACCTTATCGGTAAGATCATCAATCATCCTGAGATTATCGTAATAAGATTCCTTAACTATATAAATCACCTCATCTTTCGTAATAATTCTTTTTCCTGGCTTTGGATTTAGCCCTCTGGTTTTCGGCGTACATTGCAAGCGCCTTATCAATGACCTCCGCCATAAACTTCGGCGTGGCGTCGGCTCTGAAATATTTTCCGAGAATCTCCGGCGGAACTTTCAGTGCCTCACGCTGGTTGGACTTGCGCTCGCACAT